>OMJS01000116.1 GCA_900299365.1 Opitutales bacterium | reverse complement strand
TTAAGGTGAGCATGAAGATAAGCAAGATTTGTAGGCTGGTCATTTTCGTAAACCTTCAACTCCTATTCCAAAATCACATACCTGTCTAGACTCTACACATTTATCTTCTTAGTTTGCTAGATCAGTAAAAAATGTCATAAAGGATAATGATGTGACCGATCCCAGTGAAAAAGACTTTAATTTTGAAGAATCCTTGAAGGAACTAGAGGGTATTGTCTCTAGCTCTGAGGAGGGCAGTAATAGCCTTGAAGACATGATTAAAAATTTCGAGCGAGGAGTTAAATTACTTTCAAATTGTAGGAGCAAATTAGACAGTGCGGAGTTGCAAATCGAACAAGCAACTAAAGACAGTCGAGTAACTTCCTTAGATGATGCTTGAAAAGATTAAAAAACCAAGAGATTTAAAGTCTTTAAGTGAGGATGATCTCGTCGTTTTGTGTCAGGAAATACGTCAACGAATCATCTCTGTCACTTCCCAAAACGGGGGTCATGTGGGACCAAATTTAGGAGTTGTTGAATTAACGATTGCCTTACACCTCGCCTTTGAGTCTCCCGAAGATTCTTTTTTGTGGGATGTTTCACACCAAGGATATGTCCACAAACTCCTTACCGGTAGAAACGACGAAAGGTTTGATAAGTTGAGGAATTGTTCAGGTTATAGTGGTTTTTTATCAAGGGAAGAAAGCATGCATGACTGTTTCGGTGGGGGACATGCTGGAACTGCTTTGTCTGCGGCTCTGGGAATGTGTGCTGCCCGCGACCTAAAAGGGGAGAACAATCATGTAGTCGCCATCGCTGGCGATGCTGCCTTCACCTGTGGGATTACCCTAGAAGCTTTAAACAACATCGCGGCCAATACAAAGCGTTTCATTTTAGTAATTAACGACAATAAATGGTCGATTGCAAAAAATGTAGGGGCGTTTTCCAAATATTTTAATGAACTAATAACCAATCCTATCTACACTAAAATACATCGGGATGCAGAAAAATTTCTCAATCAATTCCCTGGAGGAAATTCGCTCATTAAATTTATCTCCAAAGCAAAAAGAGATACAAAAGAGTTACTCGCACCTTCGAGTATTTTTGAAAAACTTGGATTAAGATACCTCGGCCCTATTGATGGGCATGACCTCACCTCGCTGGTCAAATTTTTTGAATTTGCCAAACAGTCTGAAGAACCAATCGTACTTCATTTGCTTACCGAGAAAGGCAAAGGGTTTCCCGCCGCCATAAAAGAGCCTGAAAAATGGCATGGTGCTGGCCCTTTTAGTTTACAAAATTCAAACCAATCTTCTTCCAAACCTAAAATCCAAGTAAAATACCAAGATGCATTTGGAACATCTCTTGTCAAAATTGCAGATAAGGACCCAAGAGTCGTGGGAATCACTGCCGCCATGCCTAGTGGCACTGGTCTAGATCATCTAAGTAAGTCACACCCAGAACGCTTTTTTGATGTTGGGATTGCAGAAGAACATGCAGTACTCATGGCTGCCGGAATGGCGGCTAAAGGCTTACTTCCTGTCTGTGCAATTTATTCGACTTTTCTACAAAGAGCATACGATCAGATTATTCACGATGTTTGCTTACAAAATCTACCCGTTACTTTTTGTTTAGACAGAGCGGGTTTGTCACCTAACGATGGTCCCACCCATCATGGAGTTTTTGATTTGTCGTATTTACGATGTGTTCCCAATAGCACTATCCTTCAACCATCTGACACCGGGGAGCTTGGTCCAATGCTCGAATTTGCAATCCAGCAAAATACCCCGACTTTCATTAGATATCCCAGAGGATCCAGTGAAAATGTACATCCATGGAATAAAGATCGAACCATCGAACTTGGTAAAGCGGAGGTTAAGTTATCGGGTGAACAAATTTCAATCTGGGCACTTGGGGAATTTGTATCGCTTGCAGAGAGTGTAGCCGAACGAATTGAAATGAATTTCGGCTTAAAAATCTCCGTAGTTAATGCCCGATTTGTTAAACCACTGGATTACGAACTTTTATTTTCTCATTCAAAATCACACCAAAAAATAATTACTATTGAAGATAATGTTGTCAGTGGTGGATTTGGATCTGCAATTATCGAAGCCCTAAATGATGCTGGAATTGAAATGTCCGTATTACGCTTGGGCTGGCCAGACGAGTTTATTCCTCATGGAAGTGGAATCGCTCCTTTGCGTGAGGAGTATCACTTAGACATTAACAGTATATACAAAGAAGTTCTTGTTCAATTAAAGCTTACTGAATCAAGTAAAAGCCCTGCATCGTTGAATATGGTATAACCTCAAATCAGGGACTGGTTGTAAAATTAATTTCCATGAGGGAAAATCGACCAGTTGGATCAGAAGCAATTAAGGTATAAGATTGACTGGTGAAATCCTGAGGAACTATACCACCTATTCTAACCGACGGTTCATCGGCATCATTATTTTCTGATTTTATACTCATCCACTTGGCATCATTACTTGGGTAAAGTAATTTAAAGTCAATTGATTGCCCATCTGGATCGGTTACTAAAATTAACCTGTCGAAGTAATTACCAGGTTCGACAGATATTATGATTGGTCCGGTTTCCAGAAATGCGGGGGGATCCGGTATTGCCTTGATATTAATCTCGAAAGGAACCTCAGTCTGGCGGTCTCCTTCATCTGCAATTAATGAAAAGCGGTCGATACCATAAAAGTTGGCTGGAATTTGATAATCGAAGTTTGAAATGCGAGCGTAATGCTTGTCATCATCAAGGTATGAGGTAAGAGAAATTTGACCACCACTTAATGGAGGTTGATAAGGCAGCCATCTTAAGGTTTCACCAGCTGCCTTATCAGGATTATACGCACGCAATCCCAAAACCATATTTTTCACATCATCAAGGTTTCCATCCTCGAGCACAAAGATTTGTATCTTCTTATAAATTAATTGATCTTGGGAGTCTTGAACCCTGGGAGGGTAATCATCTACAAAAATTTCCAAATCGAAATTTTGCACAACTTCATCACTTCCGCTACTGGCAACTATCGAAAAAGAATAATTCCCTTGGTGAAACCATTGAGGGGAACCGCTCAACACTGCTTTTCCCTTACCTAAGTCTTCCCATTTCGCCCAAGCGGGTAAAGACGAGCGTAAAGTCAAACTTGGGTATCCTTGCCAAGGCCAATCTGAATCCAGAACGGATACTTCATAACGATAACTCTTTTCATCATTCCATTGAGTCGCATATTGATCGCTGGAAAGAGATGGCGGGATCGTCTGAAAGACAGGTAAATCATTTTCCTGTAAAATATCAATGGACACTGGAATGATCACTTGTCTGGGGCTAGCATTGTTAGCACCACGATCCATGACGCCAATGCTGAAAAAATCACTCCCTGAATAGTTGGCATCAGGATAGTACAGGGCCTCTGAACCACTTTCATTGATTCTGGCAATTCCATGAAGCGGGGAAGAAACGATAGACCAAATCAGTTCATTAGAAGTCGTTTCCTCATCCGAAGCAGAAAAAAAGTTTATCCATTTCTTTGGAAAATCTTGGTTGTAGGTATCCTCAATAAAACTTGCGGAGATAGAGCTAGGGTGAGGGACTGGAGGTTTGTTGTAGAAGTTTACTTTGATGGTGAAATCCTCTTGTAAGACTTGCCCAGCTTGATCAATTAAGGATACTGAGGTCGTGAACACACCGATATCGTCAATGGTTGGTTCACCCCAAAGCCTAATAGATTTAGTGAATTGGGATATTGAAAGTGTTTCGACCTCCAACCAATTTGGTAATCCTGTAAAATCTAAGTCATTTAGAGTATGTAGACCGTCCCCGTCGTCATAGGTGATAATAAAGTCATACTTCTCGTTCTCATCTTCAATTAGCTCATTGGGGAATTCACTAAAAAAATGCGGATCCTCTACGCTTTGAATATGAAATTCGATTTCAGCCCGAGCACTGCTGTAATTGTCTGATGCCCTTAATATAATTTTATCAGTACCAAAATAATGCTTGTTCGGATTGTATGAAAGATTGGTGATTTCTCCATTGTTACTTCGATCGAAGGAAAATATTCCATTTACTGGATTTTGAACAATCTCCCAACTCACCTTCACATCATTATTGGCATTAACCGCAAGCTTTGTCGCACTCCAGTTTGA
>OMJS01000115.1 GCA_900299365.1 Opitutales bacterium | reverse complement strand
TGGATTCACTCTCTGCTCTTTCAAAGCCCATGGGGATTGGTTTATTTTTAATTCTTCAATTTCTTCTACTTGGGTCGCTTTGGCCGTTTTTTTCCCTCGGGGAGGCAAGTGGCTTGCTTGGACATGCCTTGCAACTTGATCCGGCAAAAACGGGTCTCCCCAACCAACTAAAGCATGATGCTCAACCTGCGGTTGCCATGATTGTTGTACAATCCACTTTTTTTTTACTCAACCTAGCTGCACTGCTTTTATTAACTAATATTTGCTGCCCCAACCCGCACCGCAGGCTCAAAGGTATGCAGCGCAAGAAAAAGCTGGGGATTCCCAAGATTCCAGCCCTTGCTGATGAGGCCGCAGGTACTATGTTTGTACTTACTCTTTCCTTTATTGTAGTTTTAGTTTTTGGCTGCCTGCATTTTCTTGCTGTTTCCTCAGATCAGGTAAATTCCGTATCCACATCTATTAATTCGGTTTTTCTACCGGGCCTGATTTTTCTTTTTACGGCACTTTCCCTAAGAGCAGCTCGCGAACAATGGTTCAATCTGGGATTTTGGGGCTATGTTGGAATAGTCTGGCTAACACCTATTCTTGCCTGCCTTGTTCTTGCAGTTGATGATTTCTTGGGTAATTCCGAGCTTATGCTTCATCTTTCCTCCCTTTCCCCCATTACTTTTTTTCCTCAATTGATTACTTACTTATCACCCCAGCTTTTTTTGGATAGACCACAACTCATTGACTTTTCATTATCAGTGAAAACGGGAACCATTTCAGTTGTCGTCCTAACTTTGTTGTTAACTTTCAGGCTTTTTCGTTCGAACAGAACATGAAATTGAACTCTATCCAAACATTACGCATTCTTGGAAATATCGAAGGGATTTCCTATTTACTACTCCTTGGGATCGCTATGCCGATGAAATATTTTTTTGGTATTCCCATGGCAGTCAAAATAGTGGGCATGGCACATGGAGTCCTTTTTCTTGCCTACTGTCTTTTACTCGTTTTGCAGATTAGGATGAACAAGTGGCATGTGCTCTTTGGAATCTACTTATTTGTGGCAACGCTCATTCCTTTTGGTACTTTTCTGACTGACCGAAAGCTTAGAACTCTCGAGATTACAAATTCTTAGGCGAGCAGACTCGAGATCGCCCCTGTACTGTCAGCAAAGCGATCTAACTTCAATCCCATTGCTTGAGCTTGCGTTAACCAGAGATTCGCCAATGGCACTCCTCCTTCAGGTGTTTTGTAGGTACCATTTACCTTTTTGATCAAACCTGATTTTGCAGAAACATTCAAGTGTTTGCCAGTAATGAACTTTCCCCCACCCGAACCTGCAACCACGATTGGGAGTGCACTGTATTGATGAGTTGAACCATCCCCCAAGCCAGATCCGTAGGTAAAGATAATATTATCGAGAAGCGACTTTCCATTTGCCTCTTCGATATTGTTCATTTTCTCACAAAGATAGGCAAACTGCTCCATATAAAAATAATCCACCTTGATCAGATCGTTCATATACCTGCCTTGATTGTGGGACATCATGTGATGACTCTTAGGCTTATCAAACAAACTCTCGAAAAGATAAGGTGTGTCCCATCTTTCTGGCCCAACCATAAATGTGGCCACATTGGTGAGTCCAGTTTGTAGTGCAGTCACCATCAGATCACCCATTAGTCGTATATACTCCCCTCGGGGCATTTTCCCATCCAGCGGAATATCAAGATCTACCTTACTCAATTCCTGTTTCATAGCTTCCAATCTGGAAATTTGGTTTTCAATCGACCGAATGGACTCAAAATATTCGCCAAATTTTTGCTGATCCGAATACCCTAATTCACTGCTCAAGGATTTAGCATCTTCGAGTACTAGGTCGGTAATGTTTTTGTAAGCACTCCTTTCATCCGACTTAAACAAACGACGATAAGCTAAAAGCGGATCACGCATCGATGGAGCGACATGTTCAGTCCCATACCAAGAGATATTATCAAACTGTATCGACTCCTTATTGTCTTTATGACTATTACAACTGAATTCCAGAGTCTTGAATGGAGTACCCGAACCAATGCGATCAGCAATGATGTGGTCCAGTGTTCTAGCCTGAGGGTAAGGAGTGCACTTTAGGCTAAACGGACTCGCACTGGAAAGAAAACAAGATGCACATTGGGCATGCACATCAGTCCCCGGTTGAAAAGTACGATCCAATCCAGTAATCAGAGTGATCTTATCTTTAAGTCGCACCAAGGGTTTCATGGTTCTTGTTAGTTGCAGATCGTGCAAACCGAGACCAATGTTCGATCGTGTACTATCTGCATCAAAATCGTCACTGTTAAATTTTTGTTGAACTATACTCTTTTCCTCCCCAGGGAAGAAAGTGCGCCGAACAACTCCGATGGGAACATAATAGAATGCTGCACGCTGAGACGGAAATAAAGATACAGTACTCGCCAAGCTCTCCATCCAAGGTAATGCCAAAATTGAGCTCCCTAAACCTTGAAGAAAGGTTCTGCGACCGATTGCTTTCATATATTTATCTTCCTACTTAGTATCTTTGATGCAAGGTTAGTTTGCTATCCCTCCCCAAAAAAGGCTTGGAAGAAACCACCGCATAAATTAAGGATTTCATTGAATAATTTTCTTTTTTTACACTCCTCACGATCTGATCTAAAGCAAGGGAATCAGAAGGGCTTAATTCACGTCCCAATCCATAGGCTAGTAGGTGTCCAGCAAGTGCACGAACAAAGCGGTCTTTCTCCTTCAGAATCGCATCCTTAAATTCAATAACGTTGGAAAATTCGTGAGTACGAAAAAGTTTACCACTTGCATCCACTTCTCTTCCATTATCGTATTTTTCCCTCCAACGACCAACCGGATCAAAATTCTCAAAAGCGAATCCTAACGGGTCGAGCTTTTCATGACACCCTGCGCAATCAGCCCGCTCGCGATGATCTGAAAATCTCTCCCGTAAAGTCAGGCTATCATTCACCTCCTTTTCCTCAGGTAATGGTGGAACTTCTGCTGGAGGAGGTGGTGGTGGTGAATTAAAAATCACGCCTGCCATCCATGCACCACGAGTGATAGGTTTGGTTTCTAGTGGTCCAGAAGTCATTGTCATTATCGCTCCATTGGTGATCACTCCACCATACCTGCGATCGGTCACTTGCTGCTTCTCAAAGGAGATCGTAACGGGGCCACCTAATTTGCCCATTGGCTTCTCTCCATACCATTTTCTAAGCCTTGGGGAACGAAATGTGTAGTTTGAATCGATCAACTCAAGTAATGAACGATCCTCAATCAAAACGGTCTCAAAGAGAAGCAATGGTTCCATCATCATATCCATAGTCGTCCTATACATAGGCGGACCATAATAAAAGTCCTTGTATTTTTTTTCATCCGGAACTGCCGAGATAATTCGATCCAATTGCAGCCATTGGGTGGGGAAAGAATCGCAAAACCTCTTAATTTTTGAGTCTTTTAACATCCGATTAACTTGTTTTCTAAGGCCTTGCTCTTCCCATAAAATCCCAGCATTTGCACAATCCAACAACTTTTCATCAGGTAGACTTCCCCAGAGAAAAAAGGATAATCTGGAAGCAAGATTTATATTCTCAAATTGTTCAGAATTCTTCTTGGTATTCACTCCATCATAGAGATAGATAAATCGAGGTGATGCGAGAACCGTAGAAAGAACTTCTTTCATAACCACAGGAAACGACTTCCCCTGCACTAGTGACTGTTGGGCATAAAGTGCATATCTATTAACTAGCTCATGATCAACAGGTCTACGAAAAGCATGATTCAGCAATTTACTTAACCGTTTCTTGATCTCCTGTTCCTTGTTTATATCATTAGTTGGTTCCTCAAAATAAACCTTCCAGGTACCCACATTTTTTGAATTAAATGATGAGCTTTGTACGATACTGCGGCTCAAACGAAAAAAGTCTTCCATCAATAATGGCGATAAAGACAAATGATCCCCCTGTGTATCATATCCATGTTCCGCCCGTAGGTCCTGAGGGAATGGAGCTACGCCATCCATCCTCGGTTCAATCAATCCAGATTTTCCCAAAGGTCGACTACTCACCTTCATTTTATTGGGCATTTTGCCAGACGCTGGCTTAAAGTATCCCGATCGGTCACGCATCATTCTTTCCGGCAGGGGGAAGACTTCCACTTTTAAATCTAACAAATCTTTAACAGCATTAGCGTACTGGAATCGGGTCATTCTGCGGATAGGTACTTTGACCACTTCATTTTCATTAGCGACCGCCTCTTCAAGCATCTTTTTCAATTGTGAAACTAAAGCTTTTTGTGTTTGAGGAGGAATTGGTTCTTTTTCATCGGGAGGCATCTCTCCGAAATCAATAACCTCTAGTACCATTTGTAAAAGTTCGGGATTCTCTTTGATATCTGCACCCTTGGCATAGGAAGTTAAATCAACATCCCCTTTTACCTTATCCTTCGCACCATGACACTCCACACAGTGTTGCCTGAAGGAATTCTTAACCAAATTATCAATACTTGAATGAGACTGATTGCTAATAAAAACAAAAATCAAAAAAAGCATCACCCATTTCGAAGCTTTGTATTTCCAAAACTCAGTCATACACAAACTTGTTAGTTTGTTCTCTGAATTTCCAAGCATAAAAGTACACACGGATTACACTTTTTTAATAAGGCTCGCTTATGCGAGTTGTAGAATTGAAAAACTCAAAGTCTATATTCATACTTTACTAACATGTTTAATCTTGGCCACCTCGAGCTAAATTCTAACCTGTTTCTCTCCCCTCTGGCAGGTTATACCAATCTTCCTTTTAGACAGGTCATTCGGGAGATTGGTGGAGTGGACTTATGCACTACCGATCTGGTCAATGCCCGATCTCTTATAGAACAAAACGCCAAGGCACTAAAATTGATCGAGAGTAATGAGCAGGACAGCCCATTGTCCGTTCAATTGTTTGGTGGAGTGAAGGAAGAGATGCGAGACGCTGCCATCATTTTGGTCGAGAAAGGGGTCGACTCAATCGATGTCAATATGGGGTGCCCTGTACCCAAGGTTACCAAAACAGGTGGGGGGGCAAGCATGATGACTGAGTTACCCAAAACTCAGGAACTAATCCGGGCAATGGTGGACGCGGTGAATGTTCCCATTACCGCCAAGATGCGCCTGGGTTGGGATGATCAAAACCTGACTGCTCCCGACCTCGCCCGGGCACTCGAGGATGCCGGAGTTGCCGCCGTATTTGTTCATGGGAGAACCCGGGCACAGGGATTTGATGGATCGGTGAATCTAGATGGGATCCGAAAAGTCGTAGAAGCCGTTGAAAATATTCCGGTAATCGGCAATGGGGATGTCACTACCCCTGAAGCTGCCGCCCATATGATCGAAAAAACCGGATGCCATGGAGTCTCTGCTGGCCGCGGTGCATTCTACAACCC
>OMJS01000114.1 GCA_900299365.1 Opitutales bacterium | reverse complement strand
CGATCTTTCCAGAACGAAGTACTCGATCCATACTATGGTGGAGGGAATCCTCCATCCGAACCCCCTGCCTCAAATAATAGCCTAGATTCCTTTATTTGAAACCCCATCATAAAATAAATGACCGGTGAAAGATGGACCCACCGGAGAAAATTGAAATCATTGGCGATTTTCTCGCCTTACGATGGAAAGATGGAAGGGAATTAATTTTTGATTCCCCTACCCTGCGGGCAAATTCTCCAAGTGCCGAACAAGCTGGGGAGTCAGATATATTTGGTGAAGTTTCTGGAGGTTCCGCACAAAAGGAATTTCGCGGAGTAAGCATCAAAAGATTTGAATATATTGGAAATTATGCAATCCGAATTCTTTTTAGCGATGGTCACGGGTCAGGCCTTTATTCATGGGACTACCTATCCAGCCTGGAAAACAATTAATAGATAGGTTTGACTAGGCCATTCCCCGGGAACTCGCTCGGGCAAAAGAAATAATTTCGCTAAGAACAGTGTCTGAATCTGTAGTGAAATTTTCTTCCAAATATTGCAAAGCTTGAGAACGGTTTAAGTCTTTGCGGTAGAGCACTTTAAAGGCAGCACGAATCAGTTCAATTTCAGAATATTCAAATCCGGCCCGCTCCAGCCCAACTTTATTTATCGCACGAACATCTGCTGGAGAACCGTCTGCCAACATAAAGGGGGGAACATCCTGCACAAGTTTGGAACAGGCAGATACCATGCAATGCCGACCAAGCCTACAAAACTGATGTACCCCGGCACCCCAACCGATATTTACATTATTTTCAACTTCCACATGACCACCCAACGCGGAATGACTGCTCATGATCAGATAATCTCCAATCTGGCAATCATGTGCAACATGACTGTAGGCAAGGAATACATTGTTCGACCCTATCGTAGTAAAATCCTCTGCCTTAGTTGCTACATGGGCAGTTACATATTCCCGGAAAATATTATTATCTCCGATGGTTAAACCAGGTTCACCACCTTGGTATTTTAAGTCATGGGTAAGACCACCAATTAAAGCATATGGAAAAATAGTGTTCCCCATTCCAAGAGTAACCTTACCCTCCACCGTGGCATGGTGCAAAACCCGGGTATGATCTCCGATCTCCACACCACCACCGATGTAGCAAAATGGACCCACTTCCACATCTACGCCGAGTTGGGCAGATGTCTCCACAATTGCTTGTGGATGGATTTTAACAGACATCTTCTGCGAAATTAAGCATCTTCCCCTGCATCGACTATCGAGAACATCAAACTGGCCGAAGAGACCACTTGTTCGCCTACTTTACACTCCACCTTCGCGGTTGCTAGTTTGTTCCCCCTGACTTTGTCGAGTGTGGCTATAATGATCAATTGATCCCCCGGAACCACAGGTTTACGAAACTTAACTTTATCCGCACTCATAAAAAATGCGACTTTTCCCTCAGCAGACCCTTTGCGAAGCAACAAAATACCGGCAGCTTGTGCCATTGCCTCAAGTTGCAAAACGCCTGGCATCACCGGATGACCAGGGAAATGTCCAGGAAAGAAAGGTTCGTTTACTGAGACATTCTTTAGTGCAGTCAAGCTGGTATCTCCATCCATTGAAATGACCCGGTCAATTAGAACGAAGGGAAAGCGATGGGGCAATACATCAAGCACACGTCGGATATCCAATTCCGTTTCTTCGGGCAAAACATAAGATTTACGGGGAGATTTACCCACTGATGGTTTTCCTTTTTTACCCGCTTCAGTCTCAATGATCTTGGAAACGAGTTGGGAATTTAGTGAGTGCCCAGGACGAACTGCTATTATGTGTGCTTTTAGGTACTTACCAAGCAAGGAAAAATCACCCACGATATCGAGGATTTTATGACGAACAAATTCGTCTTCAAATCGTAAAGGTTCTTTGGAAAGTACTTTATCTCCCTTGATCACAATAGCACTGTCAAGACTGCCTCCCTGAATTTTTCCAATCTTAAGGAGTTCTTCAATTTCTTCGTAAATAGTGAAAGTTCGGGCGGGAGCAATCTGAGCGACATAGGTCTCTGGGTCGATATCGATGGATAGATGCTGTACATGAATGCCACGGTCATCCGCAGATGTGCAAGTAACTCGAAAACCATCATGCGGTAAAGCAATGATAGAACGATTTCCTGAAGTAACTGAAACCGGCTCAGTGATTTCGAGAAATTTTCGGGCTTCCTCTTGTTCGACAGGCTCGGCTTCCATAATCAGGTTAACGAAAGGACGGGATGAACCATCCATGATTGGTGGTTCGCTCGCATCGAGCTCAATCTCTGCATTATCAATCCCGCACCCGGCTAATGCACTTAGAACATGTTCAATGGTATGTACCTTCGCATTACCGTTGGTTATCGTGGTACTTCGAACAAGGTCTGAAATATTTTCGGCTGCTGGCTTAATTTCGGGCTTTCCATAAAGATCGGTTCGGCGAAAGAGAAAGCCTGAATTTGGAGCAGCGGGCTTTATAGTCAGAGTAACTTCCTCGCCGGTGTGGAGTGACTTCCCCTGGATCGCTCTTTCTTTGCGAATGGTGCGTTGCATCGTTGCCATCTATGCTCGGTTTTAAGTCACTTTCACTCCACTGTAAAGGATGGAAGCACGAGGTTTAATCTACTCTTGAAAAAGAAGATTTAATTATTACTTTAAAGTATGAATTGCCCGACTTTATAGCTTTGCCAACAGAGACCTCCAGTTTTAAGAAAAGATTAAAACGCGAATACCGTAAAACCGTTGATCGATTGGTCCGTTCCCACGCCTTTCATAGACTTGCGGTTCGGATGGTATATCTGATTGGTTTTATAGTTTCGGTAATTCTCAGTGCAATGCTTTACTTCGATAATTAAAGTCAGGAAAAAGAAACTAATCTTAATTATTTTCCTGGAAAGGAAATATCAGAAATAGAATTTTCGAACTTAAGGGCCTGCTCCCATGCTTGGCATGCGGTTTTTAAGTCGGTCGGCTTAATCTTTGGATCGATAAGAAGTTCAATCAAACGAGCGTATCCGTGTACACGCAAATAATTTCCCAACACAACATTGGACTTTGGATGTCCAATTAAGGAATGAACTAGACTCTGAACATGCGGATTGTGGGGAGATTGACTACGTGTATTTATGTAGACTCCACGAGCTTCAGCTTCCCTAAATAAATCTTTGTATTTGGTTTGATCTAAGGGAATATGATTAAAACTAAGAATGATTCGTCTAAGTCCAGGCAATTGGAAAAGAGGTGATGGTTCGCGGATTAAATTACGCGATAAACCAAGTGTGTGTATCCGAAAAAGTTCAGACAAATCGTTCAGATCGGTAATCATATTCGAATTTAAATCAAGATTTTGCAGGTTCTTTAAATCGCGCAAAATTCGAAGATCACAGATTTGATTTTCGGAAAGGTTTAAACGCTCCAAGTTTTTTAGGTCGCCAATACCATCTAAGGTGTGGATACGATTGTTTCCAAGAGCGAGAATTTTAAGGGATGTAAACTGGGATAACGGGAGGATAGATTCAATTAAATTACCCGACAAAAGAAGGGTATGAAGTTGGGGAAGATTGTTTAATTGGTCAAGTTTGCTAATGCGGTTATCGTATAAATATAATGAAGATAACTTAGGGAGATTTTGAATCTCCACCAGTGGATTGGTATCGCGTTTACCATTTCCGCTCTCATCGGTAAATGTTTCACCAACATCAAATTCTTTATTTCGGTTACGATCGGCAAAGTTCTCGATTCTACCCAGTTGGTTGCCCTGAGCGTAAAAATTTACCAAATCTTTTAGATTCCCAACTCCTTCCAAATCAATTAACGCATTGTTTGAAACATCAAGTTGAGCAAGGGATCCGAAGCCACCAATCCCTGTTAGTCCGAGCAATCGATTATTTGATAGGTTTAAAATACGGAGTGAAGCAGCTGGCAAGGGTGCAAGCGTACTCAGAGAAGATAAACGATTACCAGAAAGGTCGAGGTTTTTGAGTTTCGATAATTTTTGAATGGGAGAGAAATCATCAATTAAATTATCACGCAAGACCAAGGATTCCAAATTGGTGGCATGTTCAAGCCCACTAAGATCCCTAATACCAAGATCATTTGCTTCCAACCTTGTAAGTTTCTCTGATACTAGAGACCGAGAAAGGCTGCGTTCACTTACTCCAAGTGACCGGGCAATTGCGTTTTGCAGAGCAGGTTCTGGAATAATTAAATCTTGTCCAAACAAATTTGTACAAAGAATAATCGAACTAACTCCAACAATGAGTTTCGCGTATAGAAATTTAAACAAATTGGTCACAAACAAAATGTAAGGATCAAGCACGCAACCTGGCAATCAAGTCCTTGGACTCCACTGACTCTCCTACCTGAACCAATACCTCATCTACTGTACCATCTGCAGATGCATACAGGGTAGTTTGCATTTTCATCGCCTCGAGTACGGCTATTTTATCGCCCTTTTTTACCGCTTTACCAACGCTGGTGGCAATACTACTAATCATCGCAGGTATCGGAGCAGCCACATGCAAGGGGTTGGCCGGATCCGCTTTTTCCCGTACTTTGGCTTCTCCCTTGAATGATTTGTCCTCAACCAGAGTAGTTCTGGCCTTGCCGTTTAATTCAAAGGTTAAGGAACGGATTCCTTTATCATCTGGCTCCCCGATACTAAGAAGTTTGATAAAGAGGGTTTTTCCCTCCTCGATTTCGATGGAAATTTCCTCACCGATGGAAAGTCCATGAAAGTATGAGGTGGTGGGTAAGACAGATACATCCCCATATTTCACCCGAAAACCAAGGTAATCCTGAAAGACTTGAGGATACATCAAATGGGCAAATAAATCATCCTCGGTGGCTTTACGACCAATTTTTTTCTGTAATTTGGCAAATTCTTTTTTGAGATCGATCTTAGGAGCGGATGCTCCAGGTCTGCCACGCATCGGTTTTTGTTTACCAAGGACAACTTTCTGTACAGCTTTTGGCCAGCCTCCCAAAGGCTGTCCCAGGTTTCCAGATAGCAGATCAATTACAGACTCAGGAAATCCTGTTTCTGGGGGCAAATTGACCATATCTTCCGGTTTAACTCCCTTTGTGATAAGGAAGATGGCTAAATCCCCAACACATTTACTGCTTGGTGTAACTTTGACAATATCTCCAAGTAACTTATTAACCTCCTGGTATGTTTTCACCACATCGGGCCAACGCTTACCCAAACCAAGTGCAGTTGCCTGTTCCCGTAGATTTGTGTACTGTCCACCGGGCATTTGATGATGAAAAACCTCTGCACTGCCAAAGGGCGGGGATGAGTCAAAAGGAGCGTAGTACTGACGAACAGCTTCCCAGTAAATAGAAAGCTCATTTAAAGCGACCACATCCAGCCCTGTTGAACGGGGTGCATTTCTCAAAGCATGAGCGATGGAATTCAAGTTTGGCTGACTGGTGCAACCAGACATCGATGAAACGGCAAGGTCGACTACATCCACCCCAGCTTCTGCCGCTTTGAGGACAGATGCAGAGGCAATTCCACTGGAGTCGTGAGTATGGAAATGTATAGGTAATGAAACTTCGTTGCGGAGAGCTTTGACCAGACGATTTACAGCAGTTGGATGACAAAGTCCTGCCATGTCCTTAATGGCAATGATATGAGCACCCATCTTCTCAAGTTCCTTAGCCAAATCGACATAGTATTTGAGAACATATTTTTCTTCCTTGGGGTCGGTAAAATCTCC
This sequence comes from Opitutales bacterium, assembly GCA_900299365.1. GTDB lineage: Bacteria > Verrucomicrobiota > Verrucomicrobiia > Opitutales > Seribacteraceae > Chordibacter. Next base: position 2,576 of record OMJS01000114.1, on the reverse strand, counting down.
CGTATAACAAAGGGCAGCCTCGCACAAAGAATTGGTGCGTTCGCTAACCGTTTCCATCGCCACCTTGAGGTTAGGCAAATAATTGAGGGAATCAAATATACGAAAAACATCCATGCCTGCTTCAGAGGAATGAATAACAAATTCACGCACCACATTGTCAGGATAATTCGCATACCCTACCCCATTGGATCCACGTAGCAACATTTGGAAAAGAATATTGGGTATACGTTCGCGTAATTTCCTCAGACGTTCATAAGGTGACTCGCCAAGGAAGCGCATACAGGTATCAAAAGTGGCACCGCCCCACATTTCCAAACTAAAGAGACCTGAAAGACGACGGGAGATAAAATCTGCCACCGTGAGCATGTCATAGGTTCGCATACGAGCAGCGAATAGCGACTGGTGAGCATCCCGTAATGTGGTATCGGTAACCATCAACGGTTTATGTTTTCGTAACCACTGGGAAAATTTCACTGCCCCCTGGGAAAGCAATAGATCTCTCGTGCCCTGGGGTGGTGATTGCTTGGGGTCATGTTCGGGTACGATCAGGGGTAAAGGATTTTTGATTCTTTCCCGTCCCTTAACCTGTAGATTTCCATTAACTACAATTTCACCGAGGTAATTTAGCAGACGGGATGCCCTGTCTCTTCTCGCCTTGAAACGGAACAGCTCAGGGGTCACATCGATCATCTTAGTCGAGGCCCGGCCTTCGACAAATTCCTTGTGAGAAATTACATTTTCAAGAAATGGAATGTTGGTCTTCACTCCACGAATCCTCATTTCCCGCAAGGCTCGGTGCATACGGTCAAGAGCCTGATTCAAGTTGGGACCAGAGGTGGTAATTTTTACCAATAAAGAATCGTAAAATGGGGTAATAATTGAACCCGTATCACCCATCGCACCATCGAGCCGCACACCAAATCCGGCAGATGAACGATAACTCAGTATCTTACCGTAATCAGGAGTAAATCCTTTTTCGGGATCTTCCGTAGTCACCCGGCACTGCACAGCACACCCATTTCTAGGAATACTTTCTTGGGCAGGAATCCCAATTTTTTTACCGTGCAAGGGTTGGTTCATCGCCACCAAAATTTGGGATCGTACGATATCAATACCAGTAATTTGCTCAGTAACCGTGTGCTCCACCTGAATACGGGGATTCATCTCGATGAAGAACCACTCGTTGGTATCCTGATCGAGAAGAAACTCAACGGTCCCTGCATTGTCATACCCGATTTTCTCTGCTAATTGAACACCAGCATCGCAGAGTTCTTTAACTACTTTATTCGGCAGACCGATCGAGGGAGCAACTTCGACTACCTTCTGATAACGGCGCTGAACCGAACAGTCGCGCTCATGCAGGTGGACAACATTGCCTTTACGGTCTCCTAGAATCTGAACCTCCAAATGTTTAGCCCGCCCTACATATCGCTCCAAAAATACAGCGGAATTTCCAAAAGCACGCTCGGCCTCTCCCTGAGCCTCCTCAAGCATAGGTTTGAGTTCTTTCTCATTGTTGACCACACGCATACCCCGCCCGCCACCTCCGAAAGCAGCCTTAATAATTAAAGGGAATCCAATTTTGCGGCCCCACTTTAAGGCTTCCACTGGCTTGGAGACTGGATTGGGAGTAGCCGGCAAAGTTGGTACGCCTGCCTCATCAGCAGCCTTTTTAGCTGCCACTTTGTCCCCCATTCTCTCAATAAGTTCAGGCCGGGGACCGACAAAGGTTATACCTGCCTCATCACAAGCACGGGCAAAATTTGGGTTTTCCGAGAGAAATCCATAACCCGGATGAATCATATCGACTCCCTTTTCTTTGGCTAAAGAGATAATTGAATCGATATCAAGATAAGCAGCAACTGGTCCTTTCCCTTTGCCCACTAAATAGGCTTCATCTGCTTTGAAGCGATGCACTCCAAAACGATCTTCTTCCGCATAGATTGCGACAGTTCTAAGGTTTAATTCCGTAGCGGAACGAAAGATCCGCACTGCGATCTCGCTCCGGTTGGCAACAAGCAATTTTTTCATGAATCTAAGTTAAGGGTAAAGGAATGCTGGCTAAGCCAATTACTGCAACGAATTGCTGATTTCTTCAACGCCAAAATCCAGAATATCTGATCTATTGATTAATAGATTGAAATAAAAACCAAAGAGAATTTCTACAGTCGAATTTGCCCGACCCATGAAAACCATGGGTCAATCCATTGTTTTAAACCGAAAAAATATCCTAGGGCCGCTAAGGCAAGATAAGGACCAAACGGGATCTCAATTCCGAAATTTAGTTGGTTTATCTTATCATTGGATGAACAAATTTTTTGCCAAAAATAAATAGGAATCAACAAAACAGACCCAATCAATGCACCCCCAAAAATAGAAAATATTGCCCCTTTCCATCCGCAAAATGCACCAACGCATCCAAGCAATTTCACATCACCTTCCCCCAGAGCCTCCCGACCAAATGCACGGCTGGCAAGAGCACCTATCCAGTAAAGAAATCCAGAACCCACTAAAATACCCACTAAACTGGTAATTCCCCCAAGAAGGCTTTTTACCCCCATCGGATGGTATTCAAT
>OMJS01000113.1 GCA_900299365.1 Opitutales bacterium | reverse complement strand
TAATACCTCACAACCCACAACTCTTGGGAGTAAACAACCGGGACCTAAAACGCTTTAAGACCGATCTTGCTATAACAGAGGATCTTTTCCCAAAAATCCCTCAGGGCATCATCAAAGTAAGCGAGAGTGGTATCATGGAACCTGCGGATGCTTGGCGTGCACGCGAAGCAGGTGCCGATGCGGTGCTTTGTGGTGAGGCACTCATGCGGGCGAAAGATATTGAAGAATTCATCGCCGAGATGAAGGATTGTGATTAAAATACCTGTGCCTGCCTTATATGCCCCTTAGTCCATCCGAGACCAGTGACCTGCTTCGTAAGTTGGATCACCGACCCAATAAAAAACTTGGACAAAACTTTTTAATCGATGGAAACTTGGTGGAAAAATCCATCAATATGGCAAATTTACCTAGTGGTATGCCAGTGCTGGAAATTGGTCCAGGGCTAGGTACCCTAACCGAGAAATTACTCCATGCTGGTCATCCCGTATATGCGGTGGAAATTGACCGTAGACTAGAGGCTCATCTGCGCGAACGCTTAGCCGGGTTTATTAAAAAGAAAAAACTTGATCTAATTCGGGCAGATGCAGTCAAGCAACCAATCGGTAATATATCCCCGGAAATCTTGGATTATGCAGTGGTTGCTAATCTGCCCTATGCCATATCATCTGCCTGGATGGAAGGCTTACTGAGTACTGGCAAGTTACCGCATTGCATGGTAATAATGCTGCAAAAAGAGGCGACCGAAAGGATATTGGCTCCATCTGGGACCAAGGCTTACAATGCACTAGCTATTTTCTTGCAGGCCTCTTTTAGGCAAGATGGGTTACACCAAGTCCCCAGTCAGTGCTTCCACCCCGCTCCTGCAGTCGCTTCTGCTCTACTGAAATTAGAACGGGTGGACCATCCGTTTCTTTTTTGCAAAGAGGCCCGTATATTAATCCGTCGAATTTTCACACAGAGGAGAAAGCAAATCGGAAGCCTACTCAAAAAAGAGAATTTAGAAATACAACAAGCCGTGTCTTCGTGGATAACAAGACATCAATTATGTCCAACCACTAGGCCAGAAAAAATTCCGGTTCATCAATGGATTGACTTAGGGAAATCCCTGTCAAATTGATCGAAGTCTAGATATCCTGAAAGTTAAGCAACGGCACCCACCCCGCAGCACTTCTTATATTTTTTACCACTTCCGCATGGACATGGGTCATTTCTTCCCACTTTGGGAGCTTCCCGAACCACCGGAGTCGCAACTTTCGGTGCAGAAGAATCATCCAACTTAGGAGCGGGGGAAGAAGGGGCAGAAAAACGATCGAAACCTGCGGCACCTCCGGTATCTGGACCAGAAGATTTGGCCGATTTACTCAAAGTGGTAAGCATATTTTCAAAAGCGGCCAAATTGGTGGCTGCCCGGAACATACCGGTACAAACTTCAGAACGCATCGCCCCCATCATTTCCTCAAATGCACGGAAAGCCTCGCTCTTATACTCACTCAAGGGATCCTTCTGTCCATACCCACGCAAGCCCACACTCCTGCGGAGTTCTTCCATCTCAGTGAGGTGATCCTGCCAATGAACATCAACCGCATTAACGACCACATAGCGTTCCAGTCCCTGAATTTGTTCAGGATTTTCAAGTTTCCTTTTTCCTTCGTAAGCTTGGTTAATTTTTTCGAGAAGTAAAGTTCGGCAACCCTCTTCGCCTTTTCCAACAAATTCTTCCGCAGATAGATTGAGAGGGAATGTAACATTTACCCAAGATGCAACCAGAGATTCAAACTCGGGCATATCCTCCAGTTTATTGGCTTTGTATTCATTCTCCGGAATGGTGGCGAGTCGCTCGTCTACTTCTTCTTCCACTAACTCAAGGAGGATTTTTCCAGGATTATCATCGACAAGAACATCATTACGGATGGAATAAACTATCTCCCGCTGCCGGTTTAGAACATCATCATATTGAAGCAATCGCTTACGGATTGAATAGTTTTGCTGCTCCACTTTTTTTTGTGCGTTTTGAATCGACCAATCAAGAGTACCATGCTCCAACATTTCATCATCCCCGAAGGATTTTTCCAGCATCTTGGACAAGGCACCTTGGTTGGCGAAGAGACGCATCAGATCATCCTCTAGGGAAACATAAAAACGGGATGAACCAGGATCCCCCTGTCGGGCACATCGCCCACGCAACTGACGGTCAATCCGGCGGGATTCATGTCTTTCCGTACCCAGTACTAAAAGTCCGCCCAAGTCCTTCACCCCTTCCCCAAGCTTGATATCAGTTCCTCGACCAGCCATATTAGTGGCAATAGTTACTGCTCCCTGCTGACCCGCCTGGGCGACGATCTCGGCTTCCTTCTCGTGGAATTTTGCATTAAGCACGGTATGGCGAATATTGGAACGCTTGAGCATCCGGCTAAAAACCTCAGAGGATTCAACCGATGCCGTTCCCACCAAAACGGGCTGTCCTCGCTTATGTGCCTCGGTCAAATCCTCCAATACCTGATTATATTTTTGACGACGCCCCTTAAACATAAGGTCATTCAAATCCTCACGGATACATTTTCGGTGGGTGGGAATTACCATTACTCCGAGCCTGTATATATCATGAAATTCACCAGCTTCGGTTTCCGCAGTACCAGTCATGCCCGCAAGTTTTTCATACATACGGAAATAGTTTTGTATGGTAATGGTGGCGTAAGTCTTGGTCTCTTTCTCGATCTGAACCCCTTCTTTGGACTCCACTGCTTGGTGTAAGCCATTACTCCAGCGACGTCCGGGCATCAAACGACCAGTATTTTCATCCACTATCATTACTTTGCCACCCTGCACCACATATTCCTTATCTTTCTCATACAAGGCATAAGCCCGAAGAAGTTGAGATATTGTATGGATTCGTTCGCTCCTTACCTGGAAATCAATTTCTGCCTGCTCTCTTTCTTTTCTCTTTTCTTCGTCAGATAGAGTCTTTTTTCGATCAATTTCCACATAAGTGGTGGCAAGGTCTGGAATAACAAACCCTTCAGGATCGCTAGGACTAATTAATCCGCGACCAAGTTCGGTCAGGTCAGCCTGCTGGTTTTTCTCATCGATTACATAATGAAGTTCTTCTTTTAGATTGTGAGCCCGTGATTTGTTGTAATCGGAATTCATTTCCAGATCGAACTTCTCAAACCTCTTGCGAATCTTGGCATCTTCCATCATTCGCATGAATTGGCGGTGAGTAGGCATACCACGTTTAACTTGGTAGAGCTTCGCCGTTGCCCCATCTAATGCCTCCTCATCAGATTCCTCCGAGGCAAGGGCGCGCTTGGCATCCTCTGCCAATCGGTTGCACTGACGGACTTGTGCGTCCACCAACTTGGTGACCAGCGGCTTCATATCGTTGAAGGGCAAAGGGTTGTCCTCTCGCATAGGACCGGAAATGATCAGCGGCGTTCTTGCTTCATCAATTAAAATGGAATCTGCCTCATCGATGATACAGAAAAAATGATCTTTCTGTACCTGATCCTCTTGGCTGGTCGCCATTCCATTGTCTCGTAAATAATCAAATCCGAATTCCGACGCGGTACCATAGGTTATATTCTTGGCATACATCTCCCGCCGCTCAGCCGAAGGCATACTATTTTGAATACAACCCACCGTCAGCCCAAGAAATTCAAATAATGCACCCATCCAATGAGAATCCCTACGGGCAAGGTAATCATTTACCGTGACCAGCTGGCAATTCTGGCCAGATAAAGCATTTAGGTAGAGGGGACAAGTCGACACCAAGGTTTTGCCCTCTCCGGTCGCCATCTCCGCAATGTGGCGCTCGTGCAGAGCCATACCACCAATTAATTGAACATCGTAATGAACCATCTGCCATTCGATTGGCTGATCGCAAACATCAATGGTGGTTCCGCAAAGCCTTCGGGCACCATTTTTGACCACGGCAAAGGCTTCGGGCAATAAATCATCCAAACTGGTACCGTCCTTGTATTTCTGCATGAATTCGGATGTTTTGGCCCGTAATTCATCATCGCTTAACGACTGCAGTTTTTTTTCCAGCTCATTGATTTGAGCAACCACGGGAGCACACTTTTTAATAAATTTACGATATTGCCGACCTTTGAGGGACTGCATGATCGATTGGACAGGGGAAAACAAACTCATGAATAAAAATTTTGTATTCTTGGTGGTAACCTAGCAACCGATCGCCTTACGGAAATATGGAATGGTGAGCTCAAGTCCGTCTGCCAACTGAACCTGAGGCTCCCAGCCCAATGCCTGCTTGGCCAGTGATATATCAGGCTTGCGCTGAGTGGGATCATCAGATGGTAGAGGCTTTTCCACAATTTTCGAAGATGAACCGACTTTATCCAAGACCTTCTCCGCAAGTTCCCGTATAGTGAATTCAACGGGATTTCCAATATTTACCGGGCCCACCGTTTCATCCTGTTCCATAGTACGAAGGATGGCTTCAACCAAGTCATCCACATAACAAAAAGAACGGGTTTGAGAACCGTCACCATAAAGGGTAAGGTCTTCACCTCTTAGAGCTTGCACAATAAAATTGGAAACCACACGACCATCGTCAGGAGACATCCGTGGTCCATAAGTGTTAAAAATTCGTACCACCCGGGTATCTACCTTATTTTCCCGATGATAATCAAAAAATAGGGTCTCCGCACATCTCTTTCCCTCGTCGTAACAGGCACGCAGACCAATGGGGTTTACATTTCCACGATAGCTCTCGGGTTGCGGATGTATTTCCGGATCACCGTAGACTTCAGAAGTCGATGCTTGCAAAATCCTTGCCCCTACTCTTTTGGCTAATCCAAGGCAATTAATTGCACCCATTACCGAGGTCTTAACTGTTTTAATGGGATTGTACTGATAATGAACCGGAGATGCTGGGCATGCCATATTATAGATCCGATCAACTTCGACCTTAAATGGATCGGTCACATCTTGCCTCATCAGCTCAAAATCAGGATTACCCAGTAGATGGGCGATGTTTTGTTTACTTCCCGTAAAAAAGTTATCCAAGCAAATGACCTCATGCCCCTGATCGAGCAAACGCTCACAAATATGGCTTCCTAAGAACCCGGCTCCTCCCGTTACTAGATTTTTCATAAATTGTTTAAAGTTAACATTTCTAGCAGATGGTGAAGATTTGAAAACCCTTCTTTTTGCGGGAATTAGGAAAGAAAAATTGGTCGGGCCGGTGAGATTTGAACTCACGACCCCTACACCCCCAGCGTAGTGCGCTACCAGACTGCGCTACGGCCCGACCTTAGATGCCCGAGGACAAGCTTTCGAAAATGCTTCATAGCTGGCAGCTAGTCAAGTCTAAGCCCCTGCCTCATAATTAGCTATCCATCGACGAGACCATTCATTAAAATCACCTTCAATGATGTGTAACCTAGCCTGTTCCATCAGCGAAACAAAAAAACGAAGGTTGTGAAGGGTAAGAATGGTTCCAGCCAAGGATTCTTTTGCATGGATCAGATGACGTATGTAAGACTTGGAAAACTCCCTAGATACATAGCAGTCGGAATTTTCATCTAAGGAAGTGTAATCCTCCTTAAATTTTTCATTTCTTAAGTTTAGAGTCCCGTTTGCCGTGTATGCCATACCATGACGTGCCGCCCGGCTGGGCATAACACAGTCAAACATATCAGCTCCCATGCCTACCATTCTCAAAAGTTGCGTTGGCGTACCTACTCCCATTACATATCGTGGTTTATTGATCGGAAGCACACGAGTTGTCCAACTGACTTGTTCAAGCATTTCTTCCTCACTTTCCCCAACACTTACTCCTCCCACCGCGTAGCCAGGGAAGTTAAGGTCGATCAATTCTTCTGCTGACTTTCTGCGAAGATCTTCAAACCTTCCACCCTGCACTATTCCAAAAAGATTTCTCCCCCGCTCGGGGCCCTTGCTCTCAATCCAAGCATTCTTGCATGCTTGTGCCCATAAAGTGGTCCGGTTAACAGCACTTTCAACCATCTCCACACTATCTTGAGCAGACGGGCAAACATCTAGGCACATCGCGACATCCGATCCTAGCCCGTCTTGAATTTCAATAGCTTCTTTGGGACCAAGAAAAACTTCGTGCCCATCCAGATGAGAACGAAACCTAACCCCTTCGTCATCTATTTTCCTCAACTTTGAAAGACTAAAAACCTGAAAACCTCCACTGTCGGTAAGAACCGGTCCCCCCCAATTCATAAAACGAGATAAACCACCTGCATTTCTTATTACCTCAACCCCGGGCCGAAGATTTAAATGATAAGTATTTCCTAGGATAATAGGAGCTTGTACAACCTCCTTTAGATCAATTGGGAGCGTACCCTTAACGGTGGCTTGTGTACCAACTGGCATAAAAACGGGGGTAGGAACCTCGCCATTCGGTAATAATAACCTGCCGCAACGGGCACCTTCTGTGGATGAGGAATTGCTCTCCACATTGAAATTAGTATCTGACCGAACCATGGTTGTAGAAGACATGTCACAGAAATATACTCTCCGACTAAGATAAGGTAAAAGCAATATTTAGGCACCAAAAGTAGAGTGTATCGGAGAACCAAACACACTTTTAATAAGAGAATTAAGAAACTAAATCTACGTTCTCTTCTACTTTATCATCCGCATTTTCCCAACGATCTGCCCAACGATTCCACTTTTCAATCTGCACAATTTCCACATCTAATTCGTCCTTGCGACAGGCAAACTCAAACATCTCTATGGCTGATTTGACATTCATTGCAGTGAAATGACGATCGTTGGTAAAACTTTCACCCTTGTGGGTAAATAATATACGGAATTCATATAATTCTTCAATGTCACCTCTTTTTGGCATGTTCTAACCAAGATCCAAAAGTTTGATAACGCAAAAGCTTTTTTGTGAAATTATTAACAAATTTCTTATTACCGATTTGAAATCAGTAAATAGCAGTTTAGTTTAGGTACGGATCAGTAATATTTAAATCCACATTTTCCCACTTTTCCGCCCAGCGATTCCATTTTTCCACTTTATCAAGCATGGCAGAGGGCAATCGCTTGTTGCACGCATATTCAAACATTTCTTTCGCTTCATCGATATCGTGAGCGAGGAAATATTTGTCTGATTGGTATTTTGAGTCTTCTAAATGGAAGTGAAACCTAAATTCAAATAAATCATTTCGCGGATCAATTTTCATATATCATATTATAACGAAAAATGATATTTTTATCAAATATTTCAGGATATTTTTATATTTTCCCTACAAATATTTCATTATTTGTATAGTTTTACATACTTTTTTAAATTTAATTTATAAAATAATAAAATGAATTTATTAAATTAAGCATCATCCAAGGAATCCAAACCTTGTAAATGACAAACATCCCCCCAGCTCACTAGATTCCATGAATCATTGATTTTCCGAATCCTGTTAATTGAGCAGTTTAGCAATAGAAAATTTCGTCCTGCTAACAAACCGATATTAAGAACTTTTCGGAAAATCACACCAAGCACTCCCCCGTGGGTGACAGCAACGATCTTTTTTCCGGGATGCATATCTGCTAATTGTTCAATTGCGGTGAAGCAACGATCAGAAAATTCCGAAAAACTCTCCCCTCCCGGTGGTTGGTAATCTGGTCCATCCTCTAAAAATGAGCGGTAAACTTCTGGCTGTTGATCGAGCATTTCATCAGTGGTCAAGCCCTCAAGCACTCCTAAGTCCCGCTCACGCAGTTGTGCCATAAGGGAAAACCTCCATTTTGCAATGCTGCCTGCAAGCCGTGCGGTGTGCTGAGCACGCTCAAGATCACTGGTATAAACAAAATCCACAACTTCGTTTCCCATTCTTTTGGCTAGTGCCTCTGCCTGAACAATTCCTCTGGGACTGAGGGCCGAGTCAGCGTGACCTTGCCAACGACCACTAAGATTCCATTCGGTTTCTCCATGCCGGATTAATATTATCTCAGTCATAAGAGAAAAAAGTTAGGCCATTGGTAAAGAAGAATATTTTCTCTAGTCAGAGAAAATACCGATTAGCTTATTAGTTCGATGGAGTATCCCGGAATTTCCACTCGGGAGTACCAGATGGATCTTCGGCATAAGGAGATTTTCCTAAACCATAATCACTTGGTTGCATGTCCATATTCTTCCAGTAGTCTTTCTTATTTTTTAAAAAACCGTAAAAGGAAGGATAAAAAGGATCTACATAGGCAACATCCGCATGCGAAGGAACTTCCAGACCGGTTAAATGATAGGATGCATTTATGATGAGTCGGCGAAGATCTTCGCTCACCAAATCCACCGAGCCACCCATAGTAGTACAAAATGCAGTGCCAAAGTTTCCACTTGGTGAGGTATAGGGATGAATCCATGCGAGCGGCTGCATGGGATCATTTTTGGAAGCAACTGGTTTTGAATCAGGCTTGAGGTTCTCAGTAACCTGACCACGAAGAAGAATCGTGTCCCTAGATGTAAGGGCATTTATACCATACACATCAGTAGGTCCAAAAACATCAGTGACTCCATTGAGAATGGGATGATTAGCGTTAGCAGACTCAATGACGCCCCGGGCTCCTTCATATTTGTGTTTACCGTGGTGACTCACCCAACCTTCTCCCAAGATTTTGGGACCGAAATCCTTAAATGTGATTTTGCCTCCAAAGGTACGATCATCCAACCACTTGAACGCATGAGTAGAGGTTCGTATTCCAATAACTGGTTTACTAGCGTTTAGGAATTGAGTGATATGCTTGGTGTCCTCAGGTGAAGGATTCCGAAAACGGGTACCGATAATCATGAGGTCAGCATTATTCAGATAATGCCAACCTCTCACACCTTGATGATTATCGGGGTCAATGTAAGTGCCACTTTCATCCCATGAAAATAAAACCTTGCAGGTAAAACCATGCTTCTCGGCAAGAATCTTGGCAAGCATCGGCATACTCTCTTCAGTACGGTATTCTTCATCTCCAGATACTAGCACAACTAGCTTACCTTGACCTGGCCCCTCTTGACCTTCTAGGGAAAGAACAAAAGAATCCCCATCACCAGATGAACCGAGAGATGCTTGAACGGCGAAAGCGAGAACAAAGAAAAATCTTAAGAAGGTGTGCTTCATGGGATACTGATCAAATTTTACTCGTCGGCTCCGAAGAAAGATTTGGTAGCAGACCAACCAGCCTTGGATTTTTCGGTTATGTAATTACCTGCCTTAGTGGCGTAGCATCCTGAAAGCGAAGAAAGACTTACGAGTAACAGACTAGAAACTAAAACTTTTATTTTGTTCATTTAAATAACGGTTGAGATTTGATTGTCGGTCCACCATGGACAAATAACTTAGTACAACAGAATAAATTTCTAACAAGTAATTTATTCTTTAGTCCCGAAAGTTGGTAAATCTGAAATCACTTAATGACACCACTTTCTTGTTCGCCTTTTTGCAGCAAATCCATAAACTCTTTTATATGTTCAAAAATATACCATTCAATCGGGTGGAGTGGGTTACGAGTGGATTTCTCATCTTTACTGCCATTTTAACGATCACTGCAGTTCCATACTACTTATGGACTTATGGTTGGGACTGGTTCCTTTTCGGTGTCTTTATTTTCTTCTACATTTCTACCGGCATGAGTATTACCGTAGGATACCATCGTCTTTTCTCCCATAAAGCATTTCAGGCAAAATGGCCGGTAAAACTTTACGTGCTCCTTTTTGGAGCTGCTGCTTTCGAAAACTCTGCTATTTGGTGGAGTTCTGAACATCGTAAGCACCACAAACATGTAGACACCGATGACGATCCCTATGATATTACAAAAGGGTTTTTCTGGGCACACATGGGTTGGTTAATGTTTAAACTTAAACCAGAACCACCACTCGATAACGTTCACGACCTTAATAATGACAAATTAGTCGCATGGCAGCACAAATGGGTTCACGCGATTTCCTTCATTGTAAGCTTCATCGTCCCAACTCTGATTGGATATTATTATGCACTGTACACTGGAAATATGTTGCCATCAGTTGGAGCTCTTGGAGGATTCCTGATTCCTGGTGTAGCCCGTGTGGTCATGGTACAACATGCCACTTTCTGCATCAATTCACTTTGCCACATGATTGGAAAACAACCCTACTCAACCGATCATTCCGCCCGAGACAGTTGGATAGCAGCGATTTTCACTATGGGTGAAGGGTACCACAACTACCACCACGAGTTTGCTTGGGATTATCGCAATGGAGTAAAACCTTGGCAATTGGATCCATCAAAGTGGATTATTTGGACCCTATCAAAACTTGGACTTACCAGCGAACTCAAAAGAGTGGCCAATGAGCGCATTCTTCTCGCTGAAACCAAAGAAGTCTCTCGTATCTTGGAAAAGAAGATTTCTGCTTTTCATTCGGGCCAGAGCAAAAGCACTGAGCTTATCGACCAAGCACTTGCTAATCTAGAGAAAGCTGGTGAACGTCTCTCTGAAATTCATAAGGAACTGCAAACAGCCATTCGCGACAAAATTGATATCTCTAAATCTAAAATGGACGAATTGCGCTCGGAGGTACGCTCCATGGTCCAGGCAATTGATTCATTTGGTAATTTAGCTGTACTGTAGAAACCATTTTCTAATCTTTAGCCAAGTTACAGAACAACACAAAAGGCCGACTATTCTAAGATCTGTCAGGTGTTCCTTTGATCAAATAGCTTTGTAGATCGTTTAATCTACAACTATCAATATCGTTAAAATTTATTCCGCCACCGGTTCTAGTGCTCCTGTGCTGCCTACAGTAAATAAATACCATCAACTCCGGACCGAGGTATGAACAAGTTGATAATGAGCACACAAGCTTTTCCTATACCTAAATCCCTATTATAAAATTGATTGGGAAAATTTGAGAGCTAATAAAGGAACGTTTTGCGCTAAACAAAGCTCCTCTTAAGTCGAGGTCATTCTTATAGATGAGATCGACGAACCCTATTTAAGAATACATGAGAGTGAAGTTAGATACCGTTTCTTGAACTATCATTAGTATCTGCTGTAAATTCAATGCAGGGGTAAGAGGGTTGGGATCATTTCTCTTCAGAAAAATTCTGATCAATCTGGGAAAATCGTTTAACTAAGAATGGATTGGTTACATCTTTTCCCATGATTTTCATGTGCTCAATGTATTTTTCTGCCAGTACTTCCATCACATCCGTATTGTTTAAGTGAACGGAGGCCATAAATGTGTCGCTGTTTCCCTGCCTCGCAACCACATATTCTTCAGAAACCGGATGGAAACGGGTGACAACTATTTTTTCGCCAACTTGAACAGATACATTTGCAGACAATTCGAGGTCAGAAAGTATAACTGGTTCGTCGATCACCTTGACTTCACAAGGGAACGCCAAAGTGGAATATTGAAGAGTCCAATCTTTGATCTCATCAATAAATTCTTGGGGAATCAGCGGAACATATAGATCCGATGGATTTGCATTTACAAAAACATCTTCATTCTGGGCCTCCTTCTCCAAACTTATCAATGCGGCCAATTCATCTTCCGTTTCCATAAGTTTAGCCATTAGGGAATCATACTCATATTCACTTTGGCTCAACTCTTCCTTCGTATTCTGTAATTCTTTAAACAGCGAATCCTGATGAATTTTAAAATTTGAATTTTCAATTACTAACTCCTCATTCTCAGATTCTAAGCGCTTCTTTAAATCGAGGTAAAAAACTTCATTCTTTTGCATATTCTCCAATTCCTCAGAGAGGAAAGCTACCTTCTCGGGTGCACTATGATCATAAGAATTATACAAACCAATCATGCCAAGGACAGCAAGCAAAGCGACTGCCACACTAGACATAGATATTGCATTAAATTGAGATCGTTTGTTTTGCTTATCTTTTCTCGCACGGGTTGCATGGTTTAAGGTATCAACTTTTCCCTGCAGCTCTTTGAGGGCGGTTGTTTTAAGACTATCTTCCTCCGATGCAATACGAAGGCTGGATATTGCGTCCTCAAGATCCATTTTTACCCGTGAGACAATGGTATTTTCTTTAAGCAATCGATCGGCAAGCAAACCAGCTAGGTTGAGGCAAAGTTGACCAGCGATGGAACCATGACTACCGATAAATTCGAGTAATTGATCATGATTCATCCGCCATAGGATACATAAACCACGTGTTTCCGAAGTTGCAGAAGCTATGTGACCCCGCAAAAACGCCACTTCACCAAATGTTTCTCCAGTTCCTAAGTTGGCTATCGTTTGCTGTTTTCCTTTTTCATCCTTCTTAGTCAACTCGACGGATCCGGAAACAATCATGTAAAGGTATTGTTGTTCTTCTCCCTCCTTGGCTACAAGTTCATCTTCTGCTAATAACCATTCACCTTCTGAAATGAGGGCTTTAGAATCCTCAGGGTCCAAATTATAACACAACCCCGATGTAGGTAAGTCGTAACCTGCATCTATAAGGTCTTCTTCAAATAATGTCTTCATGTTTAATATGTCTAAAATTTTATCTTAATAATGCCAAAAATCAACCCACACCAATATGTGTGCAATGTATATGCCAATAATTCACTCCCGCCAAAAATTGTTACTTAAAATATTTTAATTTATATTAAAAAAATTTATTGTACTGATTATATGACCCACTTTGTGAATAAGCAAGCAGGAT
>OMJS01000112.1 GCA_900299365.1 Opitutales bacterium | reverse complement strand
CCGAACCATGCCAGATTGCTTAAATTGGCAACAAACCCAGCGCCATTTCGGGTCATGTTCCTTACGATTTCAGTGGAGAAAATATCAAAACAAATGGAAGCAGAAACCTGAAGTTCCGGGTTAAGCCGGAACACCGTATATTCCGTCCCTTTTTCAAATTCCGACATGTTCCTGATTTCTTTTCTCAACCATTCGGCGGTTTCAGGGAACCATTCAGAAAAGGGTAGAGTTTCCCCAAAAGGGATGAGAAAGATTTTGTTATATCTGCCAATGATTTTACCATTCGGTCCGACCATCACTGAGATTCCAAAAAAACGGGGACCTGTTTTTCCCATTTCCCAGTCAATCGAGGCAAGCAAAATGGAGGTTTGATGTTTTTCTGCCCATTGCAAAACCCTTTTCCGGGAGAGATCTTTTTTGAAGAAGGGATCGGGATAGACGGATTCGGGCCAGACGATTAATTTAGGCAACCCGCTTTCCTGGGGATAGGACCCGAGTAGTGCTTCAGAATCCTTAAACAATGAATCTAGATTCTGTCTGCGTTCCGAATGGGCAAGATCAGGATTGGAGGCAAGATCCTGAAGGGAAAAATTCGGCTGGACCCAACCGATCCAAATTTCTTGAGAGGATTTTTCGGTACTGGAAGTCTTCCTGAGGGAGTCTTGTTTGATCATTCCGTATCCTGCTGCTGCCAGGAAGAGCATTCCGGTACAGATGCTCAAGCTTTTCAGCATCGGGATGTTGAGTTTGTTGTGTTCCGGGGCAAACCATGCAGCTATGAGAAGGTTGGTGCTGATCATGAAAAGACTTAACCCTGAGGAACCGACAAGATCTGCTGCCTGTTCCACCCAAGGGAAACCATTCAATGTCAGTCCGCCAAAATTCCAGTCGATCAAACGAGGAGCGTTGGAGTCGACAACGACGAACCATAAAATCCTTAAAGGCAATCCCCATTGAAGTCCATGACGGAGGATCACCAATGGACCAGCCAACGCAATCCAAAGCAGCAGTCCTACTTCGAGTCCGTAACCGATAAATGTTACCGAGACAGCCCCAAACCATGGAAGGTGACCGAAAACATGAGCACTGTGCGTGATCCAATAAGCTCCAATAGAGGATCCGATTCCGGCGCTCAACCAGCAGAATAGTAGACTTAGGAAAAGTTTCTTCTTCTGGGATAGATTCGGATTCAGGAAGGTTTTTTCCAAAAGCCAAACCAGGGGGATTAAAGAAATAAATCCGACCCACTCAGTTCCAAACCCCGGCGCATTCAGACCGATCAGGATTCCGGAAGATGGAATCACCCACCAGACTTTGATATTTTGTTTTTTGGAAAGATTCATCGATCACTCTCTAATGAGTTGCTTGCACTGATTGAAGAGGGAGTCTAAGCTTTGACAAACCTATCTTATCCTGTATTCATTGATGATCAACCTGACTCCTTACGCGATCCAAAACCCAATTGAGGTTTCCGAAGAGGAATATGACCAACTGGTCCAAAAAAATGAGGGTGGCTGGAGTCAGAGTGAAAGTTTTCAGGAAATGCTCGCGAAGCTCCACTATCTCCGGTTGGGTTTTGGTGCAGGCAAAATCCAAGAGGCTGATTTTTTGGATCGTGAACAGAAGCTCGTACTCAATTGGTGGAATCGCGGAAGTTGAGAGATTTTTTTTCTTCCTGAGATCAGCGGAGCAACGGGATTGTTTCTGAATGGTCTCTTTTCAACGCGAGCATCAAAGGTGTATGACCGTCTCGGTTGACGGCATCTTTTGAAATACCGGATCCCAGCAACATTTCAATCATCGGAATATCTCCGTTGCCGGCCGCATGGTGAAGAAGATTATTGGCATTTCGGTCTTTTTCCTGAATGCTGGCACCGCGGAAAAGGAGATCCTTGCTTATTTCCAGGTGCCCCCGGGAAACTGCCAAACCTAAAGCAGTCTGCCCTTTAAAATCCTTCAGATTCATCTCTGCCCCTTGATCCAAAAGGAACAAGACACTTTCCCTGTGCCCACGAACAGAGGCTTCCATCAGAGCAGTACGTCTTTTTGTCAGTTCAACCTCGTTGAGATTCACACTTTTTTTCAGCAGTAGACGTAGAACATCGAGGTGCCCACCCCTGGCAGCATGGATCAGTGCAGTTCCTCCATTTCCCTGAAGATCCAGGGCGTTTACCTGATAATCAGCTCCTTGTTCAAGAAGATACTGAACGACCAGACTTTTTCCGTTAGATGCTGCATGAATCAAAGGATTTCTCTCGTTGAAATCTTTTGTATCAATTGAGGCAGAATATTGGTGAAGGAGTTTCGTGGTTTCCCGGTACCCTTTGGCTGCAGCAAGCATTATTGCCGTTTGTCCGCTCTGGTTGACAGCATCAACTTGCGCTCCGCTTTCCAAGAGTTTTTGCGCAATCAATGGGTATCCATGGGAAACTGCATTCATCAATGAGGTGTTTCCTTGAGCCCCTGTAGAGTTTGGGTCTGCAGAATGGACCAGAAGTAAATTAACCATCTCTAAATCTCCATTCATCACAGCATGATTTAAAGCACTTAACGAATTTTGGTCGGTCCAGTCAGGATCTGCTCCTTGTTTTAAGAGAATTTCCGCACATTTATGATTCTTCGCCAAAGATGCCAGAATTAGAGGAGTTTCCTGTTTTTCGGTGATCCAACTGTGATCCGCACCTTGTTTCAGAAGGTAGGTCACCATTTCAGGAAATCCTCTCTTTGCTGCATAAAGCAGATTGATATTTAAATCGGCTCCACCTTTATAAAGCAACTGTGCCGATTGCAGGTGGTTTTTCAGTAATGCATGTACCAGTGCAGTCTTACCATGATCATCCTCGATGAGAGGATTGGCCCCTTT
>OMJS01000111.1 GCA_900299365.1 Opitutales bacterium | reverse complement strand
TCCAGTGGGATATTTTTCAGTCTTCGACCTATCAAGAAAAACCAGTTCATAAACAAGTACTTTTAGTAATTATTTATTCAATGAACCCAATCAATATTAGAGTAGTTTTGCGGATGAAAAGGAGTTTAGCTGAAGGCACCTCAACAGGATGGATGAATACATTCATTTTGGAAAAGCCTGTTAAGCCAAAGAATTTTTCTTCGCCTCCGTTGCTTGGGCAGGTTCTTTGGGACGATCCTCTTATGCTGCTTTTCAATGAATCCCTAGATTCGTTCAGTCAGTTTTATTAATTTTAAAAAATACCTAATTTTTCATGTATCAAGTAACAAACAGAGCCGATTATCGGATAGAGAGGAGTTTGCCTTTAGGCAGTCATACTAGGGCGTTGGAAACTTGCTCTTTCCCGTATCCAGTCAGGCTACTTATATGCCCGACTGCATATTTAGTTTACACTAATCTGATGCTCAGGCGTATTCTTTGTTTTATAAACCTTCTGTTGCATGCTCTGCATAGGTCGTATTTTCAGTTCAAGTTATTTTTTAGTAATTCCCCGTACTTGCCTATCCTAACTTTCTTAAAAGAGACATGGTCCGATGTATTTCTTAAAAATTATCATTTACCTCAAATTAATATGGGTGCTGTTCCCATCACAAAACAAGCAAACTTGTGGCAAGGAAGCCACTAATCCAATCATGGAGGAAAAATAACAATGCCAATAGTAATAAACACAAATGCTGCAGCTACCAGTGCATCATTTAACCTAAGTAAAAATGCCGATGCTCTACGCAAAAGCCTAGCTCGATTGTCTTCAGGCAATCGCATTACCCAACCTGCAGAAGATGCTGGAGGTCTTGCGGTTTCCTACAAGCTAGATTCCCAAGCAAGACGGACAGAAGCTGTTCTCAATAATCATCAAAATGCACTATCATACCTACAAGTGCAAGATGGTGGACTGGAAACAGTGGGTAAAGTAGTAAACCGCATGGCGGAACTTCGCACAATGGCTGCTGATGTAACTAAAAATTCTGGAGATATTGAAAACTACTCCAAGGAGTTTCGTGAATTGCAACAGCAACTAAACCAACTGAAGGTTGAAAAGTTTAACGGAATTGATTTATTTCGGGACGAAACCACAGATCCATCAGATTCTAATACTAATAGTACTGCAAAGTACACTTTTGAGTCTGGTACTGAGGTAAGTTTTAATAAGTCTTCTTTTACTCTACTTACACATCCTTCCGGAGTTTCAACTGATGGTAATATTAGTATCAATGTCACAAATTTACAGCATTTATTAAGTTTTGAATCAGGAACTGCTATCGGTGGAACAGGTAGTGCAGCCGCTTCTTCAGCTAGTCTTGCTAATATCGGTGGATTTAACCTTAGTAGTGGTGGATCTATCGACACCACCAAGATAAGTTCTGCAAATTATGTATCTATTGGTGGGGTTGGCTTCATTAGCGACATCACTGCAGTTGATATTTCGGAATTTACAAATATCATCCAGAAAATTGCTGATGCCCGTGCCGAAAATGGTGCCGAGCAACAAAGAATTCAGCAATCCTATGAATTACACCAAACCAATTTGGTGAACCTTGAGGCAGCTCATGGTCGGATTATGGATGTTGATGTAGCCATGGAATCTACCAGGTTTGCTAAAAATAATGTTTTGGTACAGGCAAGTGCTTCGATGACAGCACAGGCAAATCAACTGTCTAATATTGCCCTTACCCTCTTACAATAATGCTCCTCTGTCCCGCATGTTTAATAACCATCGAAGAGTTTTGGAAATGATACTTAAAGCTCAAGATTTCATGCGGACCGTTGGCACTGCGACCGCTTCGGGTATTTTCCCTGAAGCGGTCGAGGTGGCCAGTTTAGGATTTTCTTTCAAACCTCACAACATTTCCAGCCAACTATGAACCTTGGTAATGTATCTACTTTGATTGCCCGAAATCATTTTGATTCCGCACAGGCAAAACATGCGGCAGCGACTCGCAACATAGTAACTGGAAGCAAATCTTCAATTTACGATTTTGATGCGGGTGGTTTATCGGCTGGTTCGGCGATAAATTCTGAAAATCACTCAAAAATGTCTAGTAAGATTAACCTGCAAAATTTCTTAAGTTTTATAAAAGGTCAGGAAAGTGTCCTTCTCCAGGTTGATGATATGTATCAAAGGATGGAGCAACTGGCCTTTTCCTCACTAGATGTCACGAAGAGTGAAGCAGGAGCAAATGGTTCTGCTGATAAAGATTTATTAAATAAAGAATTTCAAGAAATCTCTGATACACTTAACGACATGCTCGATCAGGAGTTTAACGGAAGAAGACTTTTTGGAGGTGTTCGGTCTGACTTTACTGATGGCTTGCAAGACCGTAATGACTTTACTCCGACTAATTTGCCCCAGTTTATTACGAAGGATGTAATGGCAACGAGTGGCAAGATTACGGTTGGATTATGTCCTGGTGGTGCGGAAGATCAAATCTGGGTTTTTCAAGGAGAAATCCCTGATGAAATTGCGGGTTATTTGGTTGCACCTGCTAGTGGTAATTCTGATACAGCAGGACTTACTAATAAACTGTACGAATACTTTGATGGATCCAAAGATAAGGACTTTCAAGGAATCTTTACTACCGGTAGGTGGCAGACGGTTGGCACCTCTGGTGCGGGTAGGTACGATACATTTACCATTGATTTTAACACCTGTGATGTAGAACTATCAGTTGATTATCACGATGATAATATTACATCTACCGGTGTTCTACCTGCTAACCCTACAGATGCAGATATTCTTGCTGCTAACTATAATAAACTTTTTGGTGCTGAATTAAAAAGACGGCTTGAGTTGGATGGCGAGCTCATGATTAACGCACCTTCCGGTAACAGTTCAAAAATTACCATGATCGGGGTAAATACAGGAAATTTATATACTTATGAAGTATCCGCATCTTTTGCTCCTAGCCTGCCCTACAATGATTTGTATATTGATTCAACCGGTGAAACTTTTAATGCAATATCTTTTGGAGCTATTGATTGCTCAGATATTAGTACATCTGAAAATGCCCTTAAAGCCCTTGATCAGATAGACGCACAAAAATCATTAATTTATGATTCTCTCGCTCAAATTGCGGCGGCTGAATCAAGATACTCGATAATGATAAATGATTTGGACCAACAAAGGGTTAATCTTGGGATTGCCCATTCTAGAATTGTGGATGCAGATATTGCCAAAGAAGCTGTAAGTCTGGTTAAGGAAGGGATCAGGATGCAGGTATCAGCCAATGCGATTTCAAAATCTACGAACATGATGGATTCGTTGATTCAATTAACCACCAAGCATTTTAGGAGCCGAGTGCTCGACCCCATTCTTCGTTAAACTTTTTTGATGAGAGATCCAGTACACATTCAAGATTTTCCGGATACTGTAAAAAAGCACAGGTCTGTTACTCTGATCATTGACAGAGCGAATCATCTGAAGACTAGTGTGGATGATTACCCTTTTGTTCCCAGCACCTCCTCTATTTTAAATCACAAGGAGCCTGTGTTTACTTTAAACTCAATTTTAAATCGTAAGGTAGTGCCCAAGTCCGTAGTCAATCCGGACTTCCTTGAGCCTTTAAATTGCAAAGGTTTGTTTACTACTCATGCAATAACGCAAAGCCCAAACTTCCAGTCCTTGGTAAAGACTATGCTTGGGCGAATGGCAAGCATACGACACTCATTAATTTATGATGAGATGGCTTGGATGTTGCCAGAACGCAACTCGGGGCCAGGTTTGATTGGCATTGGCCTGGTTCCGAAGTTGCGATCTCTTTCTTATTTAAATTCGAGCTTAATATTAACTGTCCCAATAGTGCTCCAGTTCAAATTACTGCACCTCTACAATTTGGTATTTGATATTAAACTTCTACAAACAGCTGAAAAACCAAGTTTATATAATTCGATTCTTCGTTTCATTAACTGCTTCAAAGAGAAGCTGACAGCTTTTTTCAATGCAGCCTAATACTTTTTTATGAAAATTACTTTTAACCCATTAACAGGAGGACTCGCCTAGAAAGTTATTCTGCAAGTATTCAATACATATAGAATGTATATTCAGTTCTTGTAACTTCGCACACTTTACAACTTTCATCTAATTTAACTTAACTTAGCAACTCTCCCGACAGCAGGATGTTGTCGCCATGCGATCAAGGACGATCTCATAATCACTTACACCTAATCCATCCTAGTGGATAATGGTATAAGTAAAGTTACCTAACACTATACTGTCTCTTGTATTCTGTTATAACAAGTCTCATCAAGATGGCGTGAAGGATTATAACCTACTCTTGACTGTCCTTAGAATGTATTCCTGGCAAGGAGTTAAGTCCTTTTAATTTAATACAAGCAATGAATAGCAAATGTTTAGCCTTATTTTGTATAAAATGCACTATTGTGCAGTTATATTTTGGATTCCAGATCGTTCATTTTGACTCATTAGAATTAATTAAGAATGCAACAACAAAAGCAAGTTTCCTAAGTAGTTAATAATCAGTACATAAAATTTTAATTATGAAGTTCACAGTAAATACAAATCACTCAGCATCAGTGGCAAACTTACACTTAAGCAGGAATAATAATCAGCTGCGTAAGAGTATGGCCCGTTTATCGAGTGGACAGCGTATCGAAAATCCAACCGATGATGCTGGTGGTATGGCTGTCGCGATGAAGTTGGAGTCTCAGGTTTTACGATCAGGTGCAGTAATGCAGAACATGCTTAATGCGATATCATACCTTGAGGTGCAGGACGGTGTACTTTCTGGTGCAGGTGAAATTTTGGACAGGATGTCTGAATTGAAGAGCTTATATCACGATGTGATGAAAAACGATACTGATAAAGCTTCATACGATAAAGAATTTAGAGATTTACAGGTTCAATTATTCGAAATGTCTCAGATTAAATTCAATGGCGTTAGTTTATTTGCCCAAACTACTTCCGACGGAACTGGTGACGCACTATTCGAAGGAAATTCATCTCAATTAAATAATATCAATGTATTTATGACACCTGAGGCAGAACAGGGGGCCATTGCCAGTATTCACCGTTCACTCTTACTTTCAGCAATAACCATCAACGCAGCTACACTCTCTGCTGTTTCTTTTAGCCGTGGGGATCAATCGACATTCTTTAGATTAGCGAGTGAGGATTTATCAGAAACTATAAACTTAGGTGAGATTTCCGTACAAGTTTATGCTCAGGCTATACAAAATATAGCTACTTTAAGGGCTGAGAATGGTGCATCTATGTCCCAACTTGAACATGGATACGATCATTTAATAATGCAGAAAAACAATTTAGATGCGGGTAGAGGAAGGATTATGGATGTGGATGTGGCATCAGAGAGTACTCGTTTCTCAAAATATAATATCCTTGTACAAGCCAGTACCTCTATGCTTGCCCAGGCGAATTCATTAACCGGCATGGCCTTAACCTTACTACAATGAATCCTGTAACTTTAATTAATATTGTTAAAAATTTACTCAATAGCACAGCTATGCACTACAAAATTCAAATAATTTTATCAACTGGGTGTCGACTTCCCATAACCCCTAATAGTCGTATCGCCTAAGGCACGGAGGCCAAAGGCATTAAATAAAAATAAATCAAGGAGGATATAATCATGTCATTATACATAAGTACAAATCAAGGAGCAGTAACTGCTAACTATCACCTCGGACGTAACTCAACAGAATTGCAGCGTAGTATGCAAAAGCTTGCGAGTGGCACCAGAATTACACGCCCATCCGACGACGCCGGAGGACTTGCAGTCTCAATGAAACTTTCAGCCGCAATCAATCGATTAGCTGGAGCAGAGAAAAATATACAAAACGGTATTTCTTATTTGGAGGTACAAGACGGAATTTTAGAATCAATTGGTACAATCGTTGATCGTATGAGTGAACTCAAAGGTCTCAGTCGGGATGTGATGAAAAACGAGAACGATCAAAAGACCTACAATCGTGAATTTAAGGATTTGCAGATCCAGTTGAAAGATATGATCAGTGGTACATTTAATGGTGTCAGTTTGTTCGCAAGGTATGCAGATGATAATACCGGCGGTGGGGTATCCTCTACAAACGAGGCGGTTTTCAATATCGACGGTGCCTATTCTAATCGTGATCACACTGTAGATGTTTTTACAAGTGCGGAAGGAAGTGCCGGTGCAAAAGTAAGCATTCATAAATCTCTTGCTTGGTCTGCTCTGACATTTGATTCATCTCAGACAGACACTCGGACTACTGGTGTAAGGCAATTAAACTATGGTGCTGCATATGAAAACAGTGCAACAAACACAGACGAGTTAGGTGTCGCAGTTGGTAACACAGTGAATACCGTTTCCGCAGCCAGTTTAGGAAATGAACAGGTAATGGGAGAAACTACTCAGTTAACCTTTACCCTTGCCGCTGAATCTCTTGATAAAGCAATTAATTTACATAATGTATCTGTCGGCGTGTTCCTTGCTGCCATGGAGAATGTTGCTGCCCTACGTGCTCAAAATGGTTCAACGATGTCACGCCTTGAGTTTCAGGCAATCAATCTGTCCAGGCAGCGTACTAATATGGAAGCAGCCAATGGCAGAATCAAAGATGTTGATATGGGGTCTGAGACTACTCGTATGGCTAAATATAGTGTTCTAAGGCAAGCCTCTGCAGCGATGTTGGCACAAGCGAACACTGCACCAGAAGTAGCTCTTATGTTACTTAGATAAATCTTATTTTATTACAAATTAAACAAAGTAGCTCTCTTTTTTAGGAAACTCTATTCTCAAGGAATCAATGAGACTTATTAAACAGATAAAACCAGTAACAGTTATTCCTCATGCTGCCAAACCCTCCGAAGTCATAGTGAGATCAGTCACTTCTATGATATCTTGGAAAAAGTTAGCATCAGATAATTACTGCATGGTTTTAACTAAAATAAATGATTCTCAATGCAATGCACTTGAGAATAGGAAAAAGCTAATATCTACATACAGAAAGCCTCAGGAGACTTGGTTGTGCAACCTGCAAGAGCAATCAATGCTTAATCGACAATCAATTTATCCTACGAAGGTAGCATGTAGTATGTTTCTTAATAAGAGTCCTAATTATTATTTACACTTAACGAATGGGGGCAGACTGGATGTCGCCTCCCGAATAAAATTCAAGGAGGAATTAAAATGATCTTAAATATTAGCTCATCACACAACTTAACCAACACTCTCTCTAATAACGGTTTCAGTATCCGTTCCGGTTATGAAAGCATAAAGAGAAGCAATCTCTACAATACTGAAGAGAATGAAGTTAAGGTTGATTTTTCAACAAAGCTTAATACCCAGGTAACCAAGTTACTTGCCAAAGAAAGCATTCCTGCACTACTCAATAAAATAAGGCCCGATTCTAAGGTTCATCTAATCGATGGCGAGAAGGTCGGATCACTCATATGAGGCTACTATGAATGAGTATTTAGTAAATTTAGTATATAATGCACGAAATTGCATACAAAGAAATATTCGTATTCGCTTATGAATTACCTGAAGTACATTAAACTATCTAGGTTTGAATTAGCATACTTTCATGCAGTCTTGGTAATGGATCCCCCCAAGTTCTTATCAATATTTGCAATAAAGTTATGCCAGGGAGATTTATCAGGATTAAGAGAATTTGAAAAAACTCTAGTAACTTTTTTCAACCCGTTGGTTGGAAGGAAAGGAAGTAGATTATGACAGTACAAATAGCAACTAATACTGCGGCAAATAAGGCGAGTTTTTATTTGGCACATAATCAAAAGCGTCTATCCCGCACACTTGACCGCTTATCAAGTGGTAAAAGACTTACCTCCCCTGTTCAAGATCCTGGCAGTCTTGCGGTGGCAATGAAATTGGAAGCTGCAATTAATCGAATTTCTGGTGCCGTTAACAACGTAAACAACGGAATATCATTTCTAGAAGTTCAAGATGGTATGCTTGAGACCGTTGGTAAGATTGTTGATCGAATGAGTGAGCTTAAAGGCTTAGCTAGTCAGGACCCCATGAAAAGTGAGCAGGATCAAGCCAGTTATGACAATGAATTTCGTGACCTTCAACTCCAACTCTATGATATATCTCAAATGAAATTCAATGGTGTCAGTTTATTTGCAAACTATACCACTGATAATACCGGAGTCGTAACTGGAAATGAGGCAGTATTTAATGCTGAAGATCAGAATCTCTCGCAAGATAACTCGATGACCATATATACGAGTGCAGAAGGTAGTACAGGTTCTAGAGTGAGTGTTCATCGTCTGTTACTTCTGTCTGCTTTGACCGTTGGTCAGGATCAAGAAATTGGCCACCAGTGGAGCCAGGCTGTCAACACTTCTGGAACCCAAAGAATAGGATACACAACGGATCCCATGACTTTTGCCAGTGAAAGTTTAGAGGACACAATTAGCCTCAAACAATTATCGGTAAATGTTATTACAAAAGCATTGGAAAATATATCTTACCTCAGGGCTCAAAATGGTGCTTCAGGTTCTAGGCTCTATTTTTCAGCAGATTCCTTAGCAAAACAAAAGACGAATATGAAGGCAGCCCTGGGTCGAATTGTTGATGCGGATATAGCAGAAGAAACTACTAATCTAGCGAAATTCCAGGTACTTTCTCAGGCTGCTGCATCGATGCTTTCGCAGGCAAATTCGAATACAGAAATAGCCCTAATGTTAATCCGTTAATTTGTATGATTTTTAAATAATATGATTTCTCTAAATTTGCTCACCCTTATGAAGCCTTATCCCTTTAGGCACTTTTATATCCTTTTGTTTACATGAGAATATTAACTCAACTTTTAGCACGGCATAAACTGGATCATTTTAGAACTAGATTTATTCGATGAAAGACAGATACATCAATAGTTTTAAAAATAACTATCCAGATAGTTGCCTTGTTTACACTGTAAACTGTCAGCCAACAGACTTTACTTATGCGAATAGTCTTAGATGGAGGTTTTTTCCGTGAATACTTTAATACAATTCCATCCGATCGTTATTAAATCACAACTAAATGGGCTGGTTTTACAAAACTGCTTCCGGCTTTTTTCTCCCGCCTAGATGAAGGTTTCTTAAATAAATATTTAAACATAATTCAACACAAACTTTTACATTTATTGTAATAAATGCACTAAAATACACATATTTACATAAAAATAACTGGGTTCCGCTTTGCCCAATTAACCCAAAGAAAGCGGAGCACCCCACATGGATGTGTGGTGCTAGTCAAAATAAGGAGATAATAAAATGACACTACAAATATCAACAAATACAGCAGCTCATCGTGCAAGCTATAACTTGGGAAAAAATAATTCCATGCTTCAGAGATCCTTCGACAGGCTCTCAAGTGGCAAGAAATTGGTTTCTCCTATTCAGGACCCAGGAAGTCTAGCGGTATCAATGAAATTGTCTGCGGCCATTAATCGCATCGCGGGTGCTCAGAATAATTCTCAGAATGCCCTCTCATTCCTAGAAGTACAGGACGGCATGCTCGAGACTGTCGGTAATATTATTGACCGTATGAGTGAGCTTAAGGGGTTATCCAGTCAGGATCCCATGAAAAGTGCTCAAGACAAGGCAACCTATGACAATGAGTTCAGGGATTTACAGGTACAATTGTGGGATATTTCGCAACAGAAATTCAATGGTGTAAGCCTATTTGCTAATTATGTCAGTACTGACACTGATGGAGTTTACGGTTCTGACTTTACTGTCTTTGCAGGAGAAAATCAGGGGAATTTCTTGAATAGAGATAATACAATGACTATTTACACAAGTGCTGAAGGCAGTGAGGGGTCAAAGGTTAGTGTGTTTAAAGCGAGTCTATTGTCAGCTCTGTCAGTATTACAGGATGGTAACGATGAGCAAACTTATGACCCTGATCAAGTTCAAGCATTAAACGCTGCTGCTGCTGTTGGCTCTAACACCAAGGTTCATTTCGCCAGTTCAACAATCGATCAAACCATGACCCTTGCACAGATTTCAGTAAATGTAATTAGTGCTGCCCTTGAAAATATTGCATTTCTAAGAGCACAGAACGGTGGTGTTCAGTCACGATTATCGTTTAATTTGCAGTCTCTTGCACAACAAAAAACAAATATGCGAGCTGCTCTTGGTAGAATTGTCGATGCTGATATTGCCGAGGAGACAACACAGTTATCCAAATATCAAGTACTTTCACAAGCAGCTGCGGCGATGCTAACTCAGGCCAATGCCAACACTGAGCTTGCGCTAATGCTACTTCGTTAGGATGCCCTAGGGGAACTAATGCTAAGCATACTTTGAAATAGAAAACGGATATAATCTTTTACTCAGTAAAGAAGCTATTTACTCATGATGACTGCATCATACAGAACAACCAGAAGTTTAGAATGCTCGACTTCCTATGCATGAACTTAAGGGAATGCTTCTTGTTACTACTAAGTTCTTATCCAGAAGTTCAGGTTTGTGAGTGTTGTCTTGTGAAGAAACCTTCGGTCACTAACTCAAATCATGTGATGCAAGGGTTATAGCATATCAAGACTTCTACTATTAAGCGTCATTAAAATGCAAACAAATGCTATAATTATAACCGTTAGGGATTCCTTAAACTGTTGCTCGCTTGGTTTTGGGATAAGAGTCAAATTATCTCGATTCCTGCGTAGGTATAACAGTGTTCCTGAAGTACCTATTGTTATGTTTAATGGTTTCCTGCACGCAGTAATGAAGATCTGGTTTTTACACTTAATATTAATCAGAACATACTGGAGTTGGATAGTTTCTGTACCAATTCACCGGTTTGAGGAAAAACTCGCATTGATTCATCCGTCAAGTAATCGCTCGGGGTACTATGATTATCTTCCAGATTTTATAACATGAGAATAAAAGCTATTCCAAAAAAACGACCTGAATTGAGTTCTTCAGAATTCGATACTGTAGATAGAATGTTGGTTTATAAATCGAATGTTCACATCGAGGTTGCTCAACAGAATCTATATGCATGTAACTCTGTTATATACAATTCGTTCGATTACCTGTGTGCTCATGAGGAAAAGATGATGAATGCTAAGACGCCATTCCTGGAATATGAGCAAACAATACCACCGGATAAAAGGAAAATTGTGCACGCAACTAAGTCCAAGTTTGAATATTCTCTCGCCCAACCTATTCCATCTAGATCTCCTCTTAGTAAATTAGCACTTAGAGTTTTAGAATGCTCAGCAACATATTCATGAATTATTCTTAGACTTATTATCACATAAAGCTCATGCGGTTTTTATCTAAATTAAAACAAATTGCACATGTATGCATTAATACACATAAAAATTTATTAATGATGTATACGCACTCAATGTAACCTACAGAAGAACATAAATTAATCACCCTTTATCATGGCATTAAATATATCTACAAACACAGCAGCACATCGCGCTGGTGCCACTCTCTCCCTTAACCAATCAAGGTTACAAAGGGCGTTTGATCGTATTTCCAGTGGTAAAAGGATTAGTACGCCTGTGGAAGACCCAGGCAGCTTGGCGGTATCCATGAAGTTAGAAGCTTCGATCAATAGACTAACGGGTGCCCAGAATAATGTTAAAAATGCAATCTCCTTCCTCGAAGTCCAGGACGGC
>OMJS01000110.1 GCA_900299365.1 Opitutales bacterium | reverse complement strand
GCATCCTTCATCCATTGTTCAAACTGGACAAAGGGATCGGTAGATAAATCTGCACGAAGCAATGGTTGCTGATCGTAACTTTCGCGCAAATCCTGCAAATTCTGGTTAAAGTCTGACATATTACGAAAAGATTATTCTAGAAAAAAGATTGAGTTCGGCAAAACCCTTATTTGGATAACTCGGAATTTGCGTGGGTTATTTGCTCACGGGCTATAGTGGCAGCTAACCCAGGGGAACGTTCTCTCATTTTTCTTCTCCAATTCATATTCCATTTAATAAGCTTAGCGGCAATCCGTCCGCGGATTGACCGTTTGATCCAGTGTAGTTCGTGAACAGGCATGGAAACATTAGTATATTCCTGCTTGTATGCAAATGGGGCGGGTAAAAAATCGAGCACCCTTCCTTCTTCCCAGCATCGTTCCATACAATCTTTCAATAATTGTTTACCGGGGGAATATTTCTTCCAGTTTTCATCAAAGGAAAGATGGTGGAGATAGGAATATCCTGGACTCAAGAGTTCCAACTGCCAGGCAATCGGGTGATCATCGACTCGTAAAAATGCTATCCGTACCCTGGAGAATTTTGCCAGTTCAGGAAGAAGTTCAAAAAAGAAACCCCGTTTCCCCCGTATGGTATAGAGACCGATATTTTCTAAAGCCTTGCGGGATTCAACCTCTATCAAACAGGTCGCAGGCATACATGTGCGGACTGCTTCAAAATCATCGAGTATTTCAAAGGTTACATTTCCACGGCGTGCCAGAGCCCTTTGATCGTACCGTAAGGATTTGCGCGATTTTACCCCAATCTTATCCTCCCAGAATTGGTTGAATGAAGTATCATTCTTTGGCTCGACCATACAGGAAAAACGCTCGGATCGGAAAATTTCAAGATGAGCTGACCGGCGAACTACCCCCTTCATATATTCATCCCAGAATTTTTCTGGGATTTGTGGAATCCATACAAAAAGAAAGGAACTCAGCAAACCGTCAAGAGCATCAACCAATTGATTGGCCACCCGGTTTTCGCAAGTGGGAAAATGGTAGTTTGCCTCGTCATAGATGAAGGGCCATACTCCCTTCGTTCCAAGCAAACCCGTTTGTTCGATGAAAGGCCAGTATCCCAGGAGCAACCCATCACTGTCATAAGCTAGGAGAAATATAGGACTGCGGTCCTGTTTTTGACGTTTCCACCAAGCACGCATCCATTCCGGAGAAAAATATGGGTTATTCCAATTTACTCGGTGAATCAGATCTTCGTACTGTTTTTCAATAAGATCGATCGCAGAAAGATCCCTTAGGATATCAACACGAATGGATGAGGTGTTCATTTTTCCGGAGGCTTGTAATTTGTGCCCGGAATTGCCGGAAGGAAACTAGACTACGAGGTTGGAAAAGTCTTCGTATTCTGCCCGAAACCCACCATCGACTCCCCGACAGAGAACTGCCACCGCGTCGTGCGAATGCAAGGATTCAAAATGGGAACAGACGATGCGGAAATCTATGATGCGGGATTCCTCGGACAATTGCTCGTAGACCAACCTAGCCGCATCCTCCACAAATTTCACTTTTGCACCATTAAGTTCAGCAAATGCCTGCTCATCCTCCCGTTTTACCATGACCTGAGTTTCTGTACCCAGTCCATTAATGCACATATCGCGAAGTTCGAGCATGGAGAGTTCTCGGTCGGGATGCACCTCCACACTTACTCGGGCAAGACTTCGCTGGGAATGAGGGATAGCCAAAAGATCACGGGTCTGGCGGGCATGTTCCGAAAGTTCGGAAGCACAGGGACAAGCGGATGAATAGATAAAGTCGAAATTGATGATCTTACGCACCCGGTCAGCCCGGTCGATAATACCCTCAAAACTACAATCATAGTACTGATAACCCTCAAGACCACTACGCAAGCTTTTCTGTATCATTGGGTAGGAAAAATCGACCTTAATTCGGGCCTCCCGAGAATCAAGTTCCTCCTTGTAGTGACGGAGCACCCGGTCGAGAGTTTCTGGAGAGAAGACCTCTTTTTCGTATTCGTAAAAGATACGGATGATCCGGGACATATTAATTCCCTTTTTATCGGCATCAAGGCTGACTGTACCAGTAACTCTGGACTCCAGGGTCAGATCCTCCCCATCTGGACCCACGAAGCGTAAAGGTAGACGAAAACCAGAAATACCCACCTGCAAAATAGGCACATTGGCACCTTGCATATCGGTTGAGCCCGAATTCTGAACATCGGGTAGGGACTTCCTGTACTCCGGTGTTATTTCGAAATTGGAATCGTACTCGCGCTTGAGCTTCTGGGGATGATCGGACTTAGTATCCATAATATATATTTTTGCCGATTTTGATGAAGGATGCAAACAAGCGGATCGCTATTTTGCTTTTCCTTGGTTGGCCACCGCCTCCATTGCCTTGGCCACCGCTTCGGGATCTCCAAGGTACTGACGGTTAATTGGTTTCAAATCGGCATCAAGTTCATAGACCAGGGGCATACCGGTGGGTACATTCATCCCGATAATCTCTTCTTCTGATACTCCATCGAGATATTTGATCAATGCTCGTAGGGAATTTCCATGTGCTGCGATGAGCACATTTTTGCCCTGTTTGATTTGAGGGACAATGGTATCAGTCCAAAGAGGAAGAAAGCGGGCGACTGTATCCTTTAAACACTCAGTCAGGGGAATATCAGACTCATTTAAATTGTTATAGCGACGGTCCTTGCCTGCATATCCATCATCTTCCTTGGACATTGCGGGGGGGGGGATATCGTAGCT
Source organism: Opitutales bacterium (assembly GCA_900299365.1). Lineage (GTDB taxonomy): Bacteria > Verrucomicrobiota > Verrucomicrobiia > Opitutales > Seribacteraceae > Chordibacter. The sequence goes on along the minus strand of OMJS01000110.1, from coordinate 1,468 downwards.
CCGCCTCCAGATAAGGACTTGTTCGTCCCCGTGCATCTCCGCAGTCTCAGCTTTATTGAGGCCCTGCAAACCACCATAGTGGCGCTCATTCAAGCGCCATTCCCGATGCACCGGTATCCAGACCTGGTCGAGTTCAGTCAGGGCGAACCAGAGCGTACGGATTGCCCGTTTGAGCACGGAAGTGTAAGCGACATCAAACTGGAAACCCGCCTCCTTAAGCAAGCGACCAGACTCACGGGCCTCGCCCTCCCCCTTTGGAGTAAGGTCAACATCGTGCCATCCGGTAAAACGGTTTTCTTGATTCCATTGGCTCTCGCCATGACGAAGAAGTACTAATTTGTGCATCGTAAATATGTAATTAAACGATTAACTATATCTCATTGCCCGGCAAGGGTCACGAATTTTCCGTCCTGCTAAGATTAAGCAAAATACAATGGGTATGTCTTGTGAAAGCCCACGGATTGTGTTTGGGTATTGGTATGTTTGGTCGGATGCTTTTCCTTTTCATTTTTCTGCCGATGGTGGAGTTATATTTATTAATCATGCTTGGTTCCCGTATTGGAGCGATGCCCACCATAGGTCTGATCGTGCTAACTGGCATTATTGGAGCCACCCTTGCCCGGCAGCAGGGATTATCCGTGCTTTCAAAAATTCAACGGGAGATGGCATCGGGCAAACCGCCCACCAAGGAATTGGTTGAGGGTGCCTTGATCGTGGTTGGGGGGATCGTTCTTTTAACCCCTGGTATTGTTACTGATATTTTTGGGTTTTCCCTTCTTGTACCTCCTGTGAGAAAAAAAGTATGCCAATCATTGACCCGTGCCTTTTCCAAGAAAGTAGGCAAAGCGACCGGCTTTTCTCATACCTCAGGAGGGTTTTCCTCGTTTCGGAAAGATTCGGATGATGTAATCGATGTGTAACGCAAATTTCTTCCGTTTCCTTAGCTATCTATTGTGCCTGATGATGTTTGGGTGCGGTGGACCAAATGAAGGAATATACACGGGGGAAATAGGAAATAAAAAAAAGGTGCAAATTCAAGTATCCGCGGAAGGAGAAGTAATTTTGGAAGGTTACTGGCAAGAAGCACTCAAAGGTACCCACGAGCGAGGTACTTATAAGGGAGAAGATATGAATGCCCTTGTTTTTGAAGGACCTGCCAGTAAAAAATTTAAACTTAGGATACTCTATCAGGACCAGGGAAATGAGTTAATCATCCGGGCAATACAATCAAGAACTTACGGACCGGGAGCACGCTATATTTCCACAGAGGAAAAAGCGGTTTTCACACCCCCTCCCCGTCTCTACAGACTGACAGTTGATTAATCCTCAGATTGGGCATCTTCCAGCATCCTTTCAAGGGCGTCTCGGAATTCTAGACCCACTCCTTCCTGCTTGGCAATCTCGAGGTAAAAAGGAATGTAATCGTTTTGATCAAGTGCTTTAAGGGCAATATTGTGAAATGGGTCGT
>OMJS01000109.1 GCA_900299365.1 Opitutales bacterium | reverse complement strand
TGGATGGAGCGAGAGGAAGATGCCCTAATGGTAAGAACCGCATCCAGACCTATTCCTGCCGGATTAATTAGTCCTGAATTTGCTCTATCCTTTGGTATCGTTCTCTCTTCCATTGGTTTATATATTCTTTGGTCTGGCACCAATACATGGGCCGCCCTTTTGACCTTTGTGACCTTGGTCGTTTATCTATTACTTTATACACCAATGAAAAAGCGTAGCCCGTACGCAACCGAGGTTGGTGCTGTTTCCGGAGCCCTGCCTCCACTCATAGGCTGGGTTTCCGCAGAAGGTGCACCCACTGCATACGGCTGGATCTTATTTGGTATTCTTTTCACTTGGCAGCTCCCCCACTTTATGGCCATTGCATGGAATTTTCGTCAGGATTATTCTAAAGGTGGTTTCAAACTTCATCAACTGGGCGACTCCGATGGCAAAGCTCTTGCCAGAAAAAGTTTGGTATATTCCATTTTACTTACCCTTTTTGTTTTCTCACCCTACATTTTCACAATCCAGCAAACACAGCCCGGCACCTTCTACCTTGCCTCTGCTGTTTTTCTCTCTCTTTATCTATTGCTTCCAGCAATTCGTTTTTTTACATCCCAGAATCGCGATCATTCTGCCAAAAAGCTCTTTTTCGTTACTATCATTTACTTGCCCTTGCTTTTTGCCGCTTTAGTTATTGACCGTTATTTATAAACCACCCGCCATGACATCCATCATCCGAAAGTTCACCTCCTTCCACTTCTCTGTTCTCGGAATATTTTTTCTTCTTTGTACAAGTTGCTCCCGAATTGACCACAAACAATCAGCTCTCGATCCCAAAGGGCTCGTATCACAAAACCAGTACGATGTTTTTATGCTTTCCGTTTGGATTACTATCTTTCTGTTTTGTGCGGTTGGAGGATGTCTCTTGTATGTTCTCTGGAGATACCGTGCCAAAACTGCTGAAGAGGCAAAAGAAATCCCGCCCCAGTCTCACGGAAACTCCATGATTGAAACCGGGCTGATAATCGCATCTGCTATTATTTTAGTTATTCTTGCGGTTCCCACCCTTCAAGGCGTGGTTTTGCTTAACCGCGTGCCCGATGCAAATGACACTGAATCCCTCGAGAAACTTGGCCTTGACCGCAGTCAAATTGACGGTGCTATAACCGTCAATGTAACAGGTAAAAGATTCTTTTGGGTCTTTGAGTATCCTCAATACGGCATCGTCACCGCCAATGAATTAGTCTTTCCCGCTTCCAAAGCAGTCCGAATAAATTTAAGGACTGAGGATGTAATCCACAGTTTTTGGGTACCAAAATTAGCCGGAAAAATGGACCTGATGCCAGGGCAGGAAAATTTCATGTGGTTTATTGCTGATCAAAGTAAGATCATTGGTGATTCCGATGCCGCCAGTGCAATGCCTGCGGTACACGATGGCACCATGCGTGCAAAGGTATTTGCAAAGCAAAAATTTACCGATGAGTTTGAGCCAGTTGGAGGTTTGTTTTATGGACAGTGTGCAGAATACTGCGGTAATTCCCACGCTTACATGTCCTTCCGTGCACTTGCCCAAACGGATGAGGATTTTGATCAATGGGTGAAACGTTTTCAGAATGCCCAAAACCCCAACCTTCAAACTAAATCCTACGACCCTAAATTATCCTACGACAAAGGATCTTTGATTTCATTTGCCGACCCCAAATTAGGGTCTGGTGCAAGTCGTGACTACCGGTCCATTCGTAAGGTTGCTGCTGGTCAATCTCCGCAACTTAATCCGGGTGCCTGGGAAAAGGCTCATTCTGATGACTATGAGATTGGTAAGCAGTTGTTTGCATCCTACCAATGTGTCCAATGTCACGCCGTCAATCGTACTGGCCTTGGAGCCAAGGGTCCAAACCTTACTCTCTATGGTCTCAGGACTTCACTGGCTGCTGGTTGGATGCGTAATGATGAAGAGAGCCTGTCGAAATGGCTCAAAAACTCTAATGACATCAAGTACGGAAACCTCATGTGGAACGGTGAAGGTGTGGACGATCGTCACCCCCTTCGCAACCTCGAAAACGAAGATGAAAAAGTGAACCAGCTAATTGCTTATCTACTCGGACAAATTTAAAATACTCATTTAAGCGAACCGCCTAACCAAAAATTGCTATGGCTACCGAATCCATCAAGTACCTCGCCCCAGATACCGAAAATAAGGTAAAGACACAAGTCTTCCCCCGACCCGGACAGCACACCACTGGCTTGGTTGACTGGCTGACCACTATCGATCACAAGAAGATTGGATTATTGTACGGATTAACCGCACTCTTTTTCTTAATTATCGGTGGAATTGAAGCCCTTCTCATACGCTCTCAACTTTGGGACCACAACATGTCGGTTCTTACCAATCGTGAATACAACCAAATGTTCACTATGCATGGAACAACCATGGTGTTTTTGGTAATCATGCCCCTCAGTGCCGCATTCTTTAATTTTATCATGCCTCTACAGATAGGTGCACGTGATGTTGCCTTTCCTCGAATGAATACTCTCAGTCTATGGTGCTTTTTTGCAGGTGGTATTACGCTCAATCTCAGCTGGTTTTTCACCGGAGGTTCC
>OMJS01000108.1 GCA_900299365.1 Opitutales bacterium | reverse complement strand
CATGTCTCTGGAAATGAACTTTTGGAAGGAATCCGAGAGTATGCACTAGAGCGCTTTGGTCCAATGACCCTCACCCTCATGGATCATTGGAATATAAGGAAATGCCGGGACTTTGGTGAAATTGTTTTTAATTTGGTAGAACATGGAATTCTTGGAAGAACCGAAAATGACTCCTTGGAAGATTTCGAGTGCGGATACGATTTCAAGCAGGCATTCGCAGACCCTTTCCTTCCAAAATCCCACAAACCGTCGCCTCCAGAACTCAATTGACCTGATTTCTTGGTCGTCCTTGATCTGTGAATTTTAAGTGGCTTCAGAAAACCAAATATAGAATGTATACCAAGGCAATAATGCCCAGTGCTTGGTAGTACTTTTTCAATCTTTCGGCATTTTCACCCGTGCCAAACATTCCTCCACGGTAATCGTTTTTTGTTTCAGGTTTTTTTTTATTCGTACAAATTGGACAGCTTGTACCGTCTTTGCGATGCCACTCGAAGTCGCAATTCTTACAGGTTAAAAAATTATTGCTCATCGGGCGGATAAGTCGTGATTGTTATTTGACCTTGCACAAACGATCATAATTATAAAAAACTACAAAATTAATTATGCCCATTAAAGGTCAAAAAAGAGACCATATCAATTTGCCATGTCTACCCAATTGGCTTGCTGCAATTTTGGGTCTGACTCTTTTCTTGTGCAGTTCCTACGGATCAGTTCTCGATCATAACCTTAATTTTGTGCAGTCCAAAGCCTTGGAGGGCGATAAATATTACCAAGGAACACTTGCCTTATTTTATAAGTATGGAGAACAGGGATTGCCAATTGATCTTGGTGAATCTGAACGTTGGGCAAAACTGGCAGCCAAAGAAGATGGCGGTATTGGAATGGCCGTTTTGGCATCTATTGAATTGGAGAGAAATAAAGTTGAGCGTGGTCAATTCTTATACGACGAAGCTTATTTACATTCCAACCTCAGGGATCTTGCCAAAGCAAAAGATCCAATTGCTCTTTTTTGTGTGGGTTTGATGGAAATCGACAACCCACCTCGTAATGTGGAAAAGGGAATACGAAACTTGGAACGGGCAGCCGAACAAGGTCTAGCCACCGCACAGGCAACTCTCGGGATGATTTATTTTACTGGAATCGGAGTACCTCGTGACCCCAAGGAGGCCATCTCATGGTGCTCAAAAGCAGCTCGTAAACGCCTTCCTCTGGGTATGTTCTACCTAGGCATGGCTTATTCTTCCGGCGACGGAATCCCTAGGAATAATGACTTCTCCAATCGTTGGATTCGTGCTGCTGCGGATAAGGGTTTAGTCATGGGACAACTCACCTTGGGTATGAAACTATCTCTTGGTGATGGGATCGAACGAAACCTAGACCATGGCGTACAATGGCTTAGACAAGCAGCAAATAATGGTTCTTCCGAAGCGGCATTGCAACTTAGACGGTTCGAAAACCTTCTGGTTAAGAGTCCAGTCCGTAATTCATCTATCCCCAATAGCGAAAAACGAGCCGTTACTAAACTGGCTCAAAAGTCGACCATGCCAAGCTCAAGAAATACTGCGAATAAAGAAGCTTCCCCGAGAGTACCTATGCCACGAAAAATTAATCCTGGTCCATCTACTGACCCCGTGCAAATGGCTTTGGAAATGCTTTCCATCGAAAATAACGAAGAGGTTGCCCAAAGAATGCTAAAAGAGATTGCTGGTCAGGGACGATCGGATGCTTTGCGAGAACTCGGCATGCTTCATTACAAAAGACAGGAATTTGACAAGGCACGTGAGAATTTTCTTAAAGCCGCTTTAGACAAGGATGCACAAGCCATTCGATATGTTGGCATTATGCATTTTCTTGGTCAGGGAACAGAACAAAATTACGCCAAAGCGGAGGAGTGGCTGGCTCAATCCTTGCTACTTGGGGATAATGAATCGAACCGTTACCTTAGAATTGCCCGGCAATTCAATAAATAATCAACTCCCACCAGCTATTCCATCTGGTCAGTAACACGGCTAAATCTTTAGATTGTCTTTGATAGATTCGACTGCCTTTTCCACATTTTCGCGGTGTCCAAAAGCACTGAGTCGGAAGAACCCTTCCCCAGCCGGCCCGAACCCGGAGCCTGGTGTTCCCACAACATGGCACTCATTGAGTAATTTATCAAAGAATTCCCAGGAGGTCAGACCACCCGGAGTCTTTAACCAAACATAGGGTGCATTCCCCCCGCCATAGGTGGTGATACCAAGCGATTTCAAACCATCGTTAATGATTCGAGCATTCTCTAGATAAAAGCCAACCTGAGCGTTGGTTTGCTCCCGCCCTTTGGCAGATAAAGCGGCGATTCCGCCGGCCTGTACAATATTGGATGCACCATTAAAGAAAGTATTTTGACGGCGGGTCCAAAGAGCATGAACTTTACCCGCTTCCGAATCTTCAGTCATCAAAGTTTTAGGAACAATGGTCCATGCGAGTCGAACCCCAGTAAATCCGGCTGTCTTGGAAAAACTATTCATTTCAATCGCACATGTTTCCGCTCCATCAATCTCATAAATTGATCGGGGAAGTTCAGGGTCAGTAATAAATGAAGCGTATGCAGAATCAAAAAGAATTACAGCTTTGTGTGCATTGGCATAGTCCACAAATTTTTTTAATTGCTCTTTGGTAGCCACTGCACCTGTTGGATTATTAGGACTGCAAATGTAGATCACATCCACTTTACCGGATGGTAATTCTGGGAAAAATCCATTTTCCTCTGTACAAGGCATATAAACCAATCCTTCGTATCCCGAATCCGTTGCCTCCCCGGTGCGTCCGGCAATCACATTACTGTCGACATACACCGGGTAAGCGGGGTCCTGTACCGCGATTACGCAGTCTTCAGAAAAAATCCCCTGAATATTAGCAGAGTCCGACTTCGCACCATCAGATACAAAGAACTCGGATGGATCGAGCTTTACCCCATGTTCGCCATACAAATCAGCGAGTCCCTGCCGTAAGGGCAACACACCTTCAGATGGACCATACCCAGAATAAGTCTCGGCATTCCCAAGATTTTTCACGCCTTGATGAAGACCGTCCAATACGGCTGAGGCAATCGGCTCGGTTGTATCGCCAATTCCCAGGCGCAGAACTTGAGTTCCTTTATTTACTTCCAAAAAGGCGTTGGTACGGCGGGCAATCTCAGGAAAAAGATAGCCAGCGGAAAGTTTATCGTAGTTGGTATTGATTCGTGCCATAAGCAGATATTCAATAACTAAAAAAGGATCAGGAGAAAAGCGGGTAATCGAGAATTTTTCAGAATAATTGGATTTCCTCATCCCGCTTGCCAACTTCAAAGGCATCAGGTATTAGTTTTCCTCTTTACTCAGTACCCATGAAAAGGACTCATCACTGTAACGAATTACGCAAGGAAAACGCCGGATCTCCCTCCACTCTTATTGGTTGGATTGATTCCCTGCGCGATCATGGAGGTGTCTTCTTTCTTGATTTGCGCGATCGCGAAGGCAAAACACAAGTGGTTTTAGATCCTGAAAACGCCACCCTTTCTGCCCTCTTTCCCAAGCTCAAACCTGAAAGTGTAATTGAAGTAATTGGGGAAGTACGTTCACGCGAGGAAGGCACAATTAATCAAAATCTAGCTACCGGTGAGATCGAATTATTCGCCAATGAAATCATAGTACACAACCAGTCGAAGACTCCCCCCTTCCCTCTCGATGAGTCTGCTGACAGAGTAAGCGAGGATCTTCGCCTGACCTACCGCTACCTAGATCTCCGCCGCGAATCCAATTTGCATGCCCTAAAACTTAGGCACCGGGCATCACATGCCATACGTAAATACTTCAACGACCAATCATTTTTAGAAGTAGAAACTCCAATCCTTTTCAAAAGTACACCTGAAGGTGCTCGCGAATTCCTTACTCCAAGCCGTTTAAATGCCGGGAAATTTTACGCCCTACCTCAATCCCCTCAGCAGTACAAACAAATGCTTATGGTAGCAGGAGTGGAGCGCTACTATCAACTGGCCCGCTGTTTTCGCGATGAGGATTTACGAGCCGACCGCCAACCCGAGTTCACCCAAGTCGATCTGGAAATGTCCTTCATCGACCGCGAAGACATGTACGCACTGATTGAGGGTCTTTTGAAAACCGTATGGCAGGAAACTTTAGGCGAGGAAATTCAGACTCCTTTCCTACGCATGCCCTTCAATGAAGCAATGAATCGTTTCGGTTCCGACAAGCCAGATATGCGATTCGGAATGGAAATTCATGACTTTTGTCAGGAATTCCGGACCTCCGGGTTCAAAGTATTCGCTGGTGCAGTGGAATCCGGTGGCGTGGTCAAAGCCTTTAATGCCAAAGGACTGGCAGATCTTACGCAGGGTGAACTCAAACACTTAGAAGAAACCGCAAAGTCACTTGGAGCCAAAGGACTGGCCTTTATTAAATCCGAAAACGGCGAGTGGAAATCCCCCATCCTTAAATTTCTTTCCGATGAAGAAAAGAATGCCCTTCGCGACCGCCTCCAGGTAGAGGATGGCGATGTGGTCTTCTTCGCAGCTGGAGCCTGGGAAAGTTCCTGTAATATCTTAGGCAGGGTTCGTTTGGAGGCTGCAACTCTTTTAGAGAAAAGGGGGCAAAAATTACGCGACCCCAAGGATTGGAAATTCCTCTGGGTAATCGATTTTCCTCTGATGCATTTCGAGGAGGAGGAAGGTAGATATGTAGCTTCCCACCACCCCTTCACCGCTCCGGTGGAAGAGGATTTGCCTTTGCTTGAATCCGATCCCAAAAAGGTACGCGGACAGCACTACGATATCGTGCTCAATGGAGTAGAACTTGGTGGAGGAAGCATTCGTATCCATCAGCCCGAGGTGCAGAAAAAAGTTTTTGAGGATGTTCTCAAGATCCCAGCCGATGTGGTGCAAAGTCGATTCGGCTACATGTTGGAAGCCTTTTCTTATGGGGCTCCCCCACATGGAGGTATTGCCCTTGGTTTGGACCGCTTAGTTACGATACTTTGCAACCGCGACAGCATCCGTGATGTCATTGCCTTCCCAAAAACCCAGAAAGGACAGGACCTGATGACCGACAGTCCCGGAGAAGCAACCGACCGCCAGTTAAGGGACCTCAAGATCAAGTCGATCGCCGAGGAAGCTTAAGTTTTATTAATCATGTCCCCTGGCTTTTTACCTCCGAGTTTGGGACCGATTCCGACATACCTAATAATTTGGGGTCTTTTTTTACTTATTCCACCTGCCCTTATCCTCCCAAGGTTTTTTGGAAAGTTTCGTTTACCCCTGTGGGCTTCGCTCATAATTTTTACCATTATTGGTTGGGTACTGGTTAATTTGGCAACATGGCTTTATTTCGATTACCTCCAGGAATTGGTTCAATCATT
>OMJS01000107.1 GCA_900299365.1 Opitutales bacterium | reverse complement strand
AAAGCTAATTTCGAAACATGACTGAAGTTGCTATTATCAACTATGCTACCAACATTCGATTCATTCCTTTGCTGCGAGGAGAGCAAAGACTAGTCAATCATGGGGAGTCCAACCTAGGATAATATCAAACTTTGCATTTGTTTCGCCTAATTTTGATCCTGGTATTTCTCTAAAAGGAATGATTAAGGAATCCCTTGCTTTTGGATCTTTCACTTTTTTTAAAATAAAATCCGTTTCATTGCGCGGTTCTCCCTTAATATAACATTGAGTGGTGAGTTGACGCTTACCGTTTACTGAAACTGCGACATGAATGTGAGGCGTTCTTCCTGAATATATACTAGGTTTGATAGTGCGAAAGGAATACCTTCCCTTTTTATCAGTTAAAAACTTGCCGTAACCTTGAAAATTGGGATCAAGCTTGGAACGGGAACCTCCTTTGCTGTGAATATAAACACCATTATTGTCAACTTGCCAAATTTCAATAAGTGCATTTCCAATTGGAAACCCTGTAGTATCAGTGATTTTTCCGCTTAAATATACAATACTTCCTACGGCTGGAGTTATTGAGTCGTTAATTATTACAAGGTCATTATCCGTATCTAGAGGCATTTCATTAGGATAAAATGGACCCTCTGTTTGATGAGGGGTCTTGGTTAAGACTTCAGCCATGAGTCCAGGTGTGCAATAAAAAGCTGACATACAAAAACTACTTGCCAGAAAAGTACGCCTTGAAATGTATGATGATGGAAATTTCAAATTAGACTGTATTTCCAAAAAACAAAATTGAGACTAATATAAAGTTAGGTGCTCTACCTTATAACTCATTTATAAAGGCAAAAATGGGATATTCCTCACCCAGTCTAAATACTTACACACTGGTAAATACCAACATTCGAAAGAGATTAGAAAGAAAGAATTATTTCTTTCTGAAATCGAGCATGAAGCGAGTAACCTGATCCAAATTCACAGAAGCATCAAAGTTAAAGGTGACCAATTTTGCATCATCTTTGCCAAGGTTAAGCATTTGCTTTGATCGGCCAATTTCTTTACCACTTACATTGAGGGCTTTCGCAAGTAACTCCCCTTCAACTGAGTCTTGGGTAATGAGGTAAACTTCCACTTTCGACTGCTCGGATTTTGAACTAGTCATACTGATGCCCTTGTCTACCACCGAACTGCCAAGGATAACGCTCTTTTCTTCTTCCATACAGGAAAAGATAGAGAAAAAAATAAAGACGCATAAAATCTTGGGGAGATTTATTTTTAAAAGTTTCATTATTGTTACTTTGCCCAACAAGTAATAAATTTCAAGTATCTTGATCAGTTATTCTAATCAAGAAGCTCAAAAGTAGTTTTTCCCCAGTTACCCTCATTTGTGCTTTCCCCAAGGTAAAAAACTTTAATTTTTGGGTTTCTTTTAAGTATTGAATAAGTCAGTTCTCGCAGACTACCTGTTCCTTTCCCATGGATAATCGTACCCCGCCTGATGGATGCTTGTTCGCAACTCCAAATAAACTCTTCGATCAATTCCCTTGCTTCATTAGGTTTAAAAGTGTGCAAATCAAGGGTATCACCAGGTGGAATATCATGAATATCTTCACTCATCGAATAATTCGGATGCATTTAATTCAATATCAATATTAAGAGGCTTGGCTAATACCCACGGTCTATTGATTGATGAATATGATTTATTTATGTCTTGCTGAAAAATACTCGGTGTAAATCTAGGGTCGTTAGTCTTCTTTTTCGATTTACTAACTATTGGCTCCACATAGCCCAAATTTTTAGAATCTTCATCATGTGGATTACAACCAGTTAAGGAAATGCATGCTATTATAATTGCAAGATGTAGCTTGATTACGCCAGTAGTTAAAAATAAATAAATCGATCTAATCATAGTTGATTTCCGACATCATATAATTAATCAAAGAAATATGCCTCTTCTACAAATTCATTTTTCCGACAAGGAAATCACATCGTCTATCAAAGAAGAAATACATCAATCTGGTGCCAAAATATTATCCAAAGAAATTGGGAAATCCATCGATTTTGTAATGGTTATTTTACACAACGGGTGCTCGCTAAGCTTTGCTCAGGACTCTCAAACACCTTGTGCTTATTTGGAGGTAAAAAATGTAGGGAAACTTCCTGGGGAAAAGACTCAGAGACTGTCTAATAAACTAACAAGTCTTATTTGCGACAAGCTTAGGGTTCGACCTGAGCACATTTACATAGAGTTTCAAGAATCAGAGAGGCACTTATGGGGATGGAACGGGGCAACCTTTGAAAAGTAAATCCCGCTAAATAGTTAAGCGGACGAGCCAACTTCTGGATCAAGATAGGGTAATGGTGGTTCATCACCCAATTTACTTAATTTCTTCTCTACCGCATCAAGGTTTGTTTTCATAACCTGTATTCGATTACTCAAACTACCTACTCTGTGATTGAGGGAACGGTGCTGGGTTTCAATAGCCAGATTTGATCTAGGTCCATCAGTGGCAAGAGCAGGTCTTTTTGTCTCCACGATTGGCCAAAAGAAACCAAACAAAGTTAAAGCCAAACCACAAGCCGCGTGATAGGAACCCACACTCTCGGCAAATAGACTTATCCCAATTGTGCCTAAACCAATCACAATGAGTGCACGGGAACTGGAGAAGGAATAAGCTTTTTCTGGTTTGTTTCTTTTAGGGTTTCGAAAATCTTCTGTTAAACCATCTTTTAATTCTTTCAAACTTGTCACTTGGTTAAGCGTATTTTGAATCTCAGAGCTAATATTCTCTCTCTCTTCCAGCATCTTAGCCTTTTGCACTTTGTAATGATCCTGGTCCTTAAGCCAAAGGTCCCGGATACGATCGCTCAAACCAACTATAGTCTCTCTATTACTTAACTCTAAATACCTTCGAATTATAATTTTGGCTTCATCTGAAAGTGCCATCCGGTCCCCTTTTTCAACCATCTGTTCTTCGTGCTGGTTAATAAAATCCAGTAAGACTTTGGATTGGTCATCATCGGGAAACAATTGGTTTAGTGTTTTCTTATTAAAAGATTCCAGCAACTGAAGATTGATAGGTACCCAATGACTATCATCCCCGGGAAAACAATTATGGAAAGTATCAAGCACAGAGGCTAGAGTAGCCCATTTCTCTGATACCTCTGGGGCTTTTTGAGCGTGAAGTGTACGACCCGCAATACGGATATCTTCATTTAATAAAAGATCCCCACTTTCATGAAGTGAATACAAAGACTTAGTCCTCTTAAGCCAGTTATAAGCAAGGGCAGCATTGCGAGCAGATTCGAAATGTTCCAAAGAATACTTACTTATACGGGTAGGGTAGGAGGCCAAACACAGATACTCTTTCTCTGCATCTTTGAATGAAGAAAGTACTTTTTGTGCATCCTGTATATCCATCAACTCTATATTTCTTAAACCCTTTAACATATCTGGTAAAGCACTCTTTTTCAAGGATTTCGGTGATTCATTTAAAGTTTCGCCTTGAGTACTTGGTCGGACCGCAACTTCTGAGCTAGCCATACTGCTGGATGAATTATCGGCACCTAATCTTTTTTTCTCTTCAACAGACTCCAGTTCAACCACATGTATTTTTTCAAAACCAAAGGAGTTAAAAAAGGACTTTATGCGGTCAGATATCTGTTCGGATGTAAAAACGAAGCGACATCCTTTAAAAGCTTTTGATTTTCGAATAACTGGATTCAAGCAATCACTTAACCAGCTAAGCATTTCGTCAGAGTAATTACTCAAATTAGTTGTGGCTAATACAAGATGAGGAATTCCTTTGCTAGTAGTTGATGTTTTAATTAGTCCCTCGAACTGAGAGATTAATTCGTCGGGTATCTTCTTTTGGTCTTCTTCTGGACCGTCATCCTGCTTATCGTTGGATTTAAATGGACTTAGAGACTTTCCAGCATTCAGGGCAAACTTTGCCAGTTCAGCTAGGGCAACTCCATTGCTTGTTCTTAAGTTCCTTGCAAATTGAGAGCACCAATCGTACGGGGATCCAGATTTTGCGGAATCTATGCTTACCCAAAAAGACTCTGGATTACTCTGTTGAATAGTCGTTCCTAGTTCAGCTAAGGATTCTGCTACCTTTCCGTTTCTTGGCCCCAGAAGTAGGGACGCTCTAATTTTACCTGAGACGGAAAGTCCGGATCTTAGATCTTTCAATTCGGTGATTTTAAAATCTTCCTCATTCATAATTTACTAGGGTTAAGAATAATCCTGCCGTCTTCACCATTCCCGCGAAATCATATGCGGGAATGGCAAGACAACTGGTTCGATGTTTCTCGACTATAAATTTAGTCACGATTTACCGAACTAAGAAGGAGATCGAGAACCGCACCCATCGCCACATTGGCTTGAGCTACTGCGGCAGCTGCTGCTTCGTACTGCATGCTCAATTTGGCGTAGTTTGCACTTTCTTCAGCTAGGTCTACATCCATGATGCGACCGCGTGCTGTTTCTAGGTTTATCGACATATTGGATAGGTATTCACTTGTAAACCCAAGGGTCGACTCATCTCCTGCCGCTTCTGCAACTAAACCAGATACATTGTCGGATATGTTCGAAAGGTTAGTGACAGTAACGGTGTTTAAAGTGACTGATGTATCACTTGAATCACCGATATTTTGGTTTCCATTACCAGATGAATCATCGTTCTGAAGTTTTGCATTCAAATCGAGATTTGTCAGGGTTACACTTGAAACAGTCATGTCTCCATCAGTCCTATTGAACAACTTGGTTCCGTTTAAGGTCTCTCCCTTTAGCGAATCCAATTGCTTTCGTAGATCCTGAAACTCTGATTCGTAGGCAGCTTTGTCTGCGACAGTTGCAGAAGGATCGTCATAATCACTCTTGAGGTCTTGCATTTTTGTGACAATCTCTGAGGCGGTCTGTAAGGCCGTTGACTGTGCTTCAACATAAGACTTTGCATTTTCAACACTGTCTTTTTGAGCGTCATAGCTTGATATTTGACTTTTGAGTTTCATGGCGACGGCCAAACCACCCGGGTCATCTGCCGCTGATAATAAACGTTGCCCACTGGATATGCGCTCCAGGCTTTTATCCATTTTTGCCTTAGTAGAGCTCATATGACTCAAACTCCTGTAGTTGGAGGAACTCCCTAGTGTTAAGCTCATAAACGCTCGCCTCCTTTCTTGGGTAAGTAAGGCAAACTATTTTCTTGAGGATACTTATTTTCTCTCATTATTAACCTCCTCCTACTTTCAGCCTTGCTGCAGTAAGGTAAGTGCCACGCGACTGGTGGAGTTTGCCTGGGCGACCATGGCGGCGGATGCTTGCATTAATATTGAATACTTGGCGAGATTTGCTGCCTCCGCTGCTATATCTACATCCTCGATTCTACCTAACGCTGAGCGCATATTACTTTCCTGCACTGCCATACTCTCTGCAGCAAAGGACAATCGAGATAAGCCACCTCCTGTTT
>OMJS01000106.1 GCA_900299365.1 Opitutales bacterium | reverse complement strand
TAATAGGTTTCATTATAATTTATATAAATGTAATTTCACAAAACCACCTTGTGTGCAAAAACCATTAAATGGCGCCCAAGTCTACTACCCTCTGAACCTGCGGTAGTCCAAAAAGTTTTTTCTTCATCGCTCTTTGACTTCCTGATTTTTCTTTGAATGTACAATTTAGATGGAAATCCTAACAAACGCTCGTGGAAATGCTTAGGTTTTGAAAGGGGTTCTTCGATCAGTACGGGTGGCGAAAATCCAGCTAATTTAAAATACAGATATAATTGAGGATAGCACCATGGTGTAATATGCATATGACTACCAAACTTAATTTGAGTGTCGACTAAGGAGGGAAATGAAGGGAAAAACCCGCGTATTAGATACTGGAATCTGGCCTGAGGATACCATACATTAGGAGTGGTTACGACAAGCATGCCGTCATCGGATAAAGCCTTATTGAATGATCTTAACAAATTTAATGGGTTTCCAACATGCTCGATTCCTTCACAACAACACACAAGATCATAGCCGGTCGCGTCCTCTGGTATTCCATTCTCCAAATCATAGCTCCAAAACTTGCTGTAACCATCCGGTCTTTCCTCAAATAAATCGATACCGTCAATTGACGCTTCTTGTGCTAAGACTTTACGCAACCATCCATCACCAGAAGGGACATCTAAACAAGAAGAAATTTTCTTTTCTTCTAAGAATTTCATTAATGTTTTTTTCGATGATTTTTGCATTACAATAATATTGTTTTGTACAGTTTTCTGTATTCTTCAGCACACGAATGCCATGATCTTGAATAAGTAAATTGATTTGGGCGATTAAGAAGAGAGTTGGCAAAGATTGACCACTCCTTAAAATGACGATTCTCCGGCAGTATTGACCCTGCATTAGCACAGATAACTTCCGCAGCTCCGCACTCCCTCGAACATAAGACTTGTACACCACTCGCGAGTGCCTCTGTGATCACCATGCCAAATGCTTCTAATTTCGCTGGATGCACTAATAAATCTATAGATCTAAAAAATTCTTTTTTATTATCTACGAATCCTAACAGCTCATAACCTTCTTCATCAGAAGAAAACAAATGGTTAACTTTTTCTGAGAAAGGACCCGCAACTTTAAGTCTCAAACTTGGTCTGACTTTTTTCAAGTCCCTCCATATTTGAACGACTTTTGCCAGACCCTTCCTTTTCCACTCTTTTCCAATAAAGCCAATGGTGCCTCCATCAGGAGGAACAAGATTTCTTCTAGGATTCTCATTTGTTATTGAAACAGCTGGATATATCGCATCAGATAATTTCTCCTTAATCCCATGGTGCTTGGCTAGCATCATTTCTCCAAGCAGATTGCTTACAGGCACAATTACTTGCACATCACGCCCTTTCAGTTCCCTTCTTTCTAGCTCTTCGTAAAAATAATTTCTTAAGCTTAAAAAGCGAAAGAAAGGTGTGCGGTCATAACCAAAGGGGGTCGTATGAAAGGTAGTGACATGGTGACTGCTCTGCCGTTCGTGGCTATGAATAATTCTTTTTTTAATTGGATTTTCAGCTAACCACTTGCTGACTTTTTGAGAAAATTGATAATGAGATAACCATCGTGGTTTAATAGACATACCAAGTTCTATAATCTTAACCGAAGAATCTTTGGAAAAAGATTTTTCACACAATACAACAACCTCAACACCTTGGTGTTTTAGTTCTGAAGATAATTGAAAGACATATTCTTCCATACCTCCAACTGGACCGAATTTCTTGACAATTTGAACTACCTGCACATTAGGTCGGCTTTTGTGACTTACAAATTATGCTTCTCGAACAAAGCATCTTCATTGAATTCATTTCATAAACTAATGGCACATTTTCATCCCAAACTTCGGAATCATACTTATATAACTTTCTGGAATACAATAAACTTGTAAACTTAATTACTGGAAAGAGTAAAATATACCAAAATAAACAACTTTTTTTAAGACGATCGGACATTAAGTTTATTTCTTCAAATCCGGCTCTTGTCATACCGTAATGAAAGTATGGGAAAGTAAGAGGCATGATGTGACCACAAATACGGCCCGCATTTTTTTGCTTTTTAGATGGGGGAGGGAACAGGGATGAAAATCCAGTAAAAAACAAGGAAAACCTTGATAAGATATGACTCATATTGGGAACTGAAATTATTAAAACACCACCCGGCTTTAAAACCCTGTAAGCTTCAACCATAAAGTCATAAGGTCTAGATGTATGCTCCAATACTTCGATTGCATAAACCGCATCGAAATTATTATCTTCAAAAGGAATTTTAGAATCAAGATTTATCGGAGTGCATTCAACATCTTCATAAAGAAAGCAATCAGGCTCAACTTCGCATGGGAACACTAAATCAGATGGTTTAATGTTAAGTAATTTTGCATGCTCCCCAATTCTTTGAACCATATGTCCTGCCCCGGCTCCAAAGTCCAAAATTTTAGCACCTTTTTTTACGAGAGGTTCTAAATCAGAAAATATTTTGTCGTTTGTACTGTAATGTGAGGCAGATCTAATCTTCATCTTATATTTTTAATAAATTAAACAGCTAAAGTTTTGTAGTTATGCAATTTACTACATCATCAATATGAATTTCATTTATATCATCAGTTGTGCTATGAATCATTGTAAGATTAGATTCAAAAAATGGCTTTGTCTTATTTGAGTTTGTCGGTCCAAAGAGCACAACCACTGGCGTGCCCAGCATATTAGCAAGGTGCATGGACCCAGTATCGTTTCCAATTACCAACCGACAAGAAGCTAATTCTTCAGCAAGTTCAGATAAGTCGGTCTTTCCAGCATGGTCACAAACAAAGTTAAAATCAAAAAAAGAGGAAATTTCCTCGGTAATTCTTTTATCTTGATTCGTCCCATAAAGATGAAAAACAAGTCCCTCATCAATTTTTGATAATTGCTTGATAAGCAAGATCCAATTCTCTGGTGCCCACCTTTTTAAGGGCGAATTGGAGGAGCCAGGTACTATGCCAATTTTCCATTTTTGCCTATTAGCACCTAACTCAACAGGGTCTCTCGAAACGATCTCCTTTAAGCCAAAATGCCTCGCCATTTGCTCCCACAATTCAGTCTGGTGCATTTTATTAAACTCTTCTTCTCCTAATTCTGCGGCATCAAAATTGTGTGTAAGCAAAGGACGAGAACGTTTTGGCAAATTCAGACCAAACCTTTGGCGGGAGCCTGAAAGATATGCTTCTATGTCACCTCTCAATGAGTTAGTAAAAAGCAAGTAATTTTCTGGCTTACATTTCAGGAGTTCACGAAAGTTCAAAAAATAACTCAATCCTCTTTCAGGCAATGCAAGATAATCCTCGCCCAAATTAAACATTTTTAAAAGGGGAATGAATTGTGATTTTGCAACCAAGCTAAAGCGAATATCTGGTCTTCCTTTTCTGATAGCTAATAGAATGGGTATAGCCATTACTATATCGCCAAGCCAATTAGGCATTCTGATGAAGAAGTTTGTGCATCTGGAGAGGGTTTTTCCTGATATTAATTGCTTCCTCTTATTCAGTAACTGATACCTTGTTTCAACTCGGGCATGAATTTTCCATTTTCCATGAGACCATAACCAATCAGGACACCCATCATTATCCGCTTTAAGAATACTTTCGAGCAATCTATGAGAATTAGTAGCAACCGACGATTCCTTGTCATGATTAATATCAAAAATCTCAAGTTTGGACTGGAAGAACCGAATTCGTTTTGGATAGATGAAAACTGGCAAGGCACCAGTATTACGAGTTAGGGAATTAGGTAGGGTAGTGTATGAAACCAAGCGATCAAAGAACAGGTCTAAAATACCCCGATCCCCAGCATTCTGATCAAAAAGTACAACTAGCCAATTGCCTTCTTTAAGAAAGGATTTTGCCCTCAAAAGACCTTCTTTCCTGGAAAATGTTACAAGTCCAGTGGACTTTCGAGCAGAATTGATCCATCGGTCGAGTTTTGGGTTTCGGTTTGGTCTAAAGATGGCCCCGAGTTTTTTACCACCAAACGGACGAAAGTTTGGGGAGGTTGCAAGAGTCTCAAATAGTGTAAAGTGAGGAAGTAAAAAAAGAACCGGAGTTTTTGATTTCCTGAGTTCAATTAATTTTTTTTCGGTATCCTCGGAATATATGACTGCACTCCTCCACCTTTCTTTGTTCATAAAGGGATAAGTCATTGAGAAAAAGCCCATTTCAAGCATTCTTGCGACTGATACTCTCGCAGTTCGTTGAATTTTACTCTCCGACCAATTAGGGAATGCATATCTGAGGTTTGATAAAAGAGTTTCTTTCCTCGCAGAAGGAAAAACAAAGAAGAGTTTTGCCAGAAGAGAGACAATCTGTTCCAAAAGAGTAGTATCAAGACGGGCGAATATGTATCCCAATATTTTAATCCCTAAAACCATTTTAAAATAACAAAAAAATGTCGTAAATTAATTGAAGAAAATACTTATAGTTAAGCCATCTTCACTTGGCGATGTTATACATGCGTTAAGGGTTGCTAGGCAGATAAAATTGGCATTCCCAATGACTGAAATTCATTGGGTAATTAAAAAAGGTCTTGAAGGCATTTTAGACTCAGTTCAGTGGGTAGACAGGTATTTCATTTTTGAAAGAGGAGCGGGATTGCAAACATACCTTAAATTAATTTCAAAAATTAGAAAGTTCGAATACGATTACTGCCTCGATTTACAAGGACTACTAAGGAGCTCCTTAATTACAAAATTTTCGAAATCCAAAATAAAATTAGGCAGAGCTGATGGCAGAGAGTTCTCGACCCTTTTATACAAATCTGTGGGATATCCTTCCAGAAAGACAGAAATTCATGCAATTGACCGTCTCACTCCATTTTTACATGAACTCGGAATGAATAAGTATGATCGAAACTTACCTTTAGAGTTTAAAAATTTATCTTCAAATATCATAATTCCTTCTGACAGTATTATTCTGTTCCCTGAAAGTAGAAGAAAAGAAAAAATTTGGCCCTACTTTAAAGAGTTGGCCATCTGGTTAAAAAAAGAATTCTCTGAAAATCTAGTGGTAGCAGGAAATCAAAAAGACGGAAGCTTTCCTACCTGCATCGACTATCGCGGAAAGATTAATCTTGCTCAGCTTCCTTATATTGTGAGCCAATCTTCAATTGTTCTTTGCAATGACAGTGCACCCTTACACATTGCCTCAGCCGTTGGCACCAAGACTGTGGCCTTATTTGGACCAACAGAGCCCTTGCGATACGGCCCATACCCAGTCGAAGTAGGCAATGGTTACACGCTTAGGTCTAAGAGCAAAAAAATTGCGGATATTAATATTGATGAAGTTAAAGTTGTCTTAAGAAAAGCGATTACTTAAGAGCAAAATTTTCGAGTTAATTTCTTTTTACAGAACTTTTAATGCATGATTTATTATCTTTTTCCTTATGATTGATGTTTATCACCTTAGAAATGACTTGGATGGCTTAAGGAAAGCTATTTTGAGAAAAAAGTTTGAATGCGACCTAGATGAATTGGTCGAATTAGACCAAAAGCGTAGGGATGCAATATCTGCAGCTGAAAAGGCAAGGGCAGGGCAGAAGGCAACCAATGATGAAATGTCTAAATTAGCTAAAGGCTCGCAAGAGTTTTTAGCGAAGGTTGCGGAGATGAAGGAAATGGCGGCAAAAGTAAAAGAACTTGAAGCGGTAGCCAAGGGAGCCGACGAGGACTTCAAAGAAGCCTTCATGAGCCTGCCAAACATTCCTCATGAGTCAGTACCGGACGGTAAGGGTGAAGAGGATAATCAAACTCTATCTACTTGGGGAGATATTGAAGGTGACTTTCCGAATTCCATACCTCATTACGATATTTCTTGGTTTGATCAAATGATTGATTTCCCGCGCGGTGTAAAAGTTACCGGGGCAGGCTTCCCTTTTTATCTTGGCGAAATGTCCCAACTTGTCAGGGCCTTGATTAATTTCTTTTTAGAAGAGGCGTCTGTCAACGGGTATGTGGAAGTGCACTCCCCAATTCTAGTAAATGCCGCGAGTGCAACTGCAACGGGTCAATTACCCGACAAGGAAGGCCAGATGTATCTCGATCAAAATGAGGAAATATATCTAATTCCGACCGCTGAAGTACCTGTAACCAACTTTTACAGGGATGAAATTCTAACACCTGATCAACTACCAGTTAAAAGGTGTGCTTACACACCTTGTTTTCGAAGGGAAGCGGGAAGCTGGGGAAAAGATGTCCGAGGGCTAAATCGACTCCACCAATTCGACAAGGTGGAACTGGTAAAATGGACACACCCAGATCAAAGTTTTGATGAATTAGAAAAATTACGAAATGATGCTGAGGGGCTCCTTCAAAAACTTGGTCTGCCTTACCGTGTTTTACTTATATGCTCGGGAGATATTGGCTTCCCCCATTCGAAGCAATATGATCTGGAGGTATGGGCTGCTGGACAAAAGCGTTGGTTGGAAGTTTCAAGTTGCAGTAATTTTACTGATTTTCAAGCAAGACGAGCAAATATCCGCTTTCGTGGAGAAGATGGAAAACCACACCCCGTGCACACATTGAACGGATCAGCCCTCGCTATACCACGGGTATTGGCAGCGATTCTGGAAAATAACCTGCAAGTAGATGGTACCGTCAAAATTCCTGAATGCTTAAAAAAGTGGTTCCCTAAAGACTCGATTGGAGGCTAGGTTTTCAATTATGAATGATTCTCTAGGTCTGCTGAAAGATTTGCCTCAGCGGGCCAATCAATTGCTCGATATTTGGCCAAAAGAAAAGTGGCACCACCGTGCATTGGAAATATTGGAAAAGGGATACCATAAAGGTAAGCCCTTGGGAATTGCATGTTCAGGCGGTGCTGACAGTACCTTTTGTCTGCTGCTCATTTACGCCGCCTTTCCAAAATGGAGAAAACAAATGATACTTCTGCACTACAACCATCAATTACGGGGGTTGGAATCAGATGGCGACGAATCATTCGTCTCAACTATGTCCAAAGCACTAGGTCTTAGTTGTGTCATTGAAAAGCCTCTAGTTAGGACACATAAATTAGACGAGAATACTCTGCGGGTGCTCAGACTCAATTTCTGGAAAAAAGTAAAAAAAGAAAAAGACATATCCACGATCATTCAAGGACACCATCTTGATGATATAGCCGAAACTTTACTTTGGCGGATTCCCAGAGGTACAAGTGTAGATGGACTGATTAGTCCTAAACCGATAAGTCAAATTGATAATATCAACATCCTCCGACCCTTCATTTCTATCACTAAAGATTTGATTCGAGAGTTTTTAAGAGAATACTCAGTTCCATGGCGTGAAGACTCCAGCAATCTAGAAGATAAATATCTGCGCAATAAAATACGGCAATCGGTATTGCCCGTATGGAAAGAATCTAGCGACCGAAAACTTCTTCAAGGTGTCGAATCTACCCGGGACTTACTGGAAAAGGACTCCGAAGCCTTAGATTTTCATGCTCATGAATCATTTAGGCGATGCAGATCAGGAGAGCAATTAAAGACCGAATTATTAATGCGGTTGCCCGAAGCCACCCAGAGAAGGGTTTTGCAAAAATGGATCGTTGAAAACACAGATTCTGAAAGAGATTCTGCGAAGTTAGTTCCCAAGGCTAAGTTGTTGATAGAAGTGTTTCAGAAAAAGGAGTTTTCTGTGATACAGATATCCGATCGCCACTTTTTTTATAAAAGGGGAGGGTACTTGTACCTTAAAGCTAAAAATTCTATAATGTACATACCCCAACTTGCGACTGTAGAAGATTGCCCCCTTTTTTTGGCCAACGGGATGAAGATATTAATCGAGCAAGAAAAATTAGGGAAAGACCTTATCGATCAAATATTTAAAAAGAAAATAAATCCCGAACGGGAGGCATATCTTTCGACTAAAAGCCTTAAGGGATCACCCTTTATACGCTCTCGTTTGTCTGGAGATATATTTAAGCCCATGGGTTCTCCTGGTTCCAAAAAAGTGTCTGATTTGATGATCGATCGAAAATGGTCGGAATCCCAAAAAGTAGAGACTCCGGTCTTCGTTAATTCATCCAATGAAATCGTTTGGATTCCAGGGTTCCCTCCTGCAGAATTTACCAAGGTTACGCCAACCGACAAATGGGTAATCCGTTTGACTTACGGATATTCCGGCACATGATTGGTAGATTGTGGAAAATAACAAAAATGATGATTCG
>OMJS01000105.1 GCA_900299365.1 Opitutales bacterium | reverse complement strand
GGGGAGACAAGAGTTACCGATAAGACAGTCAAAATGATTTCATATCTACCAAGACTATCGAAACTCTGGCTTCATAACCTCAATATATCTGATAATTGTACAAGCGACCTCTCTAAAATAAGCAAACTCAGGGAACTTCATCTGTATGCCACACAAATTACTGAGAGTGGAGTCAGAAAAATAAAGGATGCATTACCCCGGTGCCGAGTCATCCATGAGGCATTCCCTCTCTAAAGAACCGTCCATCACTCTTTCATCTATTTTACAAACGAGGGGAGGTTTTCTTTGATTCCTCCGAAGGAATCGAGCAAGATTTCAACTAATGAGAAAAAAAGGAGGACAGATTAGAATTATTCAAGCACTGGCAGGACCTACTTTTTGCTGCCTTGCTTTTTCCTGTACTCACAAAATAGATCCTAAAACAGCAGATTTAGAGGTTCGTAAACTCTTAGAAGATGCACCCGGCTTTGAATGGTCTCCCGACCCAGCATCAAGAATGGCCTACCAAGACGAATCCGAATTACCTACACCACCCAAGGACGATGAGGACGCACGACTCGTAACAGAGCGAATACAAAAGAGTGCTGCCTATGAAGATGGTAATGCTTCCGTTAATCCTGAAACAATGGAGTGGAAAGACTCACTTTCTTTGGAAAACGGTAAACCCCTGTTTCTTGATCTGAATAAATCCATGGAACTGGCTTTGCTGCACTCCCGGGATTTCCAGAAACAAAAAGAGGCACTTTATTTATCGGCCCTTAATGTAACCTATGAGCGTTTCCGTCTTGGGCCTATGCCCTTTGCCAAATTTCGAGGAGAGTCCAAATGGAAAGGCAAGGAGGATCCATCCGACTTTGAAGCAAGAACAATAGCCGGTCTACAAGGTCTTGCCAACAGTGGAGCAAACTGGACAGCCTCTCTTGCCAACCGCTTAAGCATGGACTTAACCACCGGGGATATCACTTTGGGTGGATCTCTGGCTAATCTTTCCATTACCCAGCCTTTATTGCGGGGAGCCAGTCGGAGAATTTTTCTCGAAAACCTCACACAAAGTGAAAGGTCGCTGCTCGCAAATGCCCGAAGACTCGAACAATTCAGGCAAGGCTTTTATCTTGGAGTGGTACTGGGAAGCAACCCGGCCAGTCGGGTCGGATCTAGCAATGGAATTTCGCAGATTTCACCCCCTTCCACTGGAGTGTCCGGATTTTTAGGACTGGTTCAGGAGTTACAGAGTATTCGTAACCAGGAGGCCAATGTAGCTAAATTGAATGACAGTTTATCCCAGCTTCAAGCCGCATTTGAGGCAGGAAGAATCGGCAACCGCCTCCAGGTTGATCAGGCCAGACAAGCCCTGTTTAATGGCCAAAGCAGGTTACTGGCAGCCAAGTCCTCCTTTGACAACCGTTTGGATGGCTTCAAAATATTTCTTGGCTTACCCCCTGACCTACCTGTCAAGGTGGTCGATAACTACATCGATCGATTTCGTTTTTCCGACCCTGAACTTGTTCTTGTACAAGTGGAAATCAACCGGATTCTTGCTTCTGTTCGTGACCCTGAGAACTCCAATGATCTTGATGTAATCATTAATTATTCCCGACAAGTTTCCGCACTGTTGCCCAAAGCAAACTCTGCGTTCGAAAAATTGCAAAGCGACTTGAATAAATTCAAGAATGCATTGCCTCTACGCAAGGAAGGGTTCGAGAGACTTCGCCGAAGGACTGATTTGCGCCAACTCGGAATGAGTCTTGAGGCCTTTCATGACGGAGTTGTCGATAACATTTGGACGGACCTTAATGTAACAGTTGCATCCCTTGGTAAATCTATGAATGAATTTAAAGAAGGATTGAAAGAATGGAATAATTCTTCAGCCAACCTGCCCTTGGAAAATGCCCGTGCAAAACTGTCCCTTTTACTGAATGGGTTTTCTGGAACCTTACTTGAACTTTCTCTGGCTATGGCATCGGCAAGACTGGAATCCATCGTTTTGGAAAAAACGGAAATATCTCCGGCCATCGATGCTGTAAAAGCATCGGAAAATCGTATGGATGCAAAGAATAACCGAGCACGATTGGTTGATGTTTGGAGAAAAGCAGATTTGGCCAGAGATGATCTCCGGACCGATCTTGACCTTGTGCTTTCTGGCGACCTCGGTTCTGATTCGATGGAAGCAGGTTCATTCAAGTCAGACGAGAGCGAATGGAGCGTGGGCATCGAACTGGATACTCCTTTATCAAAGGTTCGGGAACGTAACCTTTACAAGACCTCCCTGCTTAATTACCAGCAGTCCAAAAGGTCTTATCTTGCCTATGAAGACAGTTTGTTGCGTGCCTTTCGCGAGCATCAAAGACTCTCCAAACTTTTTGAATTGAACTTCGAATTAAATCGGGCGGCCGTACGGGGAGCAATTGCTCAGGTCGATCTTGCTCGCATGCGATTGGACGAACCTCCCAAACCTGGAAAAAGCTCGCAGTTTGGAGCGACCACTGCCAGGGATTTGGTTAACGCACTCAATGACCTACTCGAGGCAAGCAACGGATTTCTTGATGTTTGGATAGGGAGCGAGTCGATGAGGATGCGATATGCCTACGATCTCGGAGTCTTGGAATTGTCTGATAAGGGGATTTGGACGAATCAATAAAGATGCTGGAACTCATTTGTGAAATTTTTAGGAAAAGTTAGTCCCAACTTGCTCTACCGAAGCTATTTAGTAATAATGTGAGATGATGGGATTAGATGGAAAAAGAAGTGGATTTGTATCCAGTAAGACTATTCTAAGCCTTGCCGGTGCAGGGGCTTTGTCACTTCTATGGTGGGTAAGCTTAGATGAAGAATCCTCGGCCCTTGAAATACAGCCATTGTTTGAGGAAGCGAAAATTGCTGAATTCAAACTTGAGCTTACTGAACCTGGCGAGGTGAAGAGCGCTGAAAATGTTGAGATCAAAAGCGAGGTAAAGAGCAGAAGTTCCGGGGGCGTGAGCATTTTGGAAATTGTACCAGAAGGAACGCTAGTCAAAGAAGGTGATTTTTTGGTCCGCCTGGATGACGCCAGTCTACAAAAGGATCTACTTCGCCAACGAATCTCTGTCCATCAGGCCAATGCTACCTTAGTTAAAGCGACTGCGGATGTGGAGGCGGCAAAACTTGCCCTTAAGGAATACCTGTCCGGATCTTACCGCGAAAAAGAGGAGCAGTTAGAAAGTGCAGAGTTTGTAGCCAAGGAAAACCTCAGGCGAGCGGAAGAATATTTGCAGTACAGTAAGAAACTTACAGCAAAAGGTTATGTTTCGGAGGCCCAGTTGGAAGCAGATCAATTTGCGGTAGAAAAAGCCACAAAGGAACTCGACCTTGCCCAGACTAAACTTGAGGTTCTTCGCACCCATTCTCGTACCGCCAAGGTCAACGAACTGAACGCTTCAATTCTGACAGCTGAGGCCCGTCTCGAATCGGCCAGAAACTCAAACGAACTCGAACTTGCTCAAGAAAAAGACATTGAAGAACAAATTGAAAAATGCGTGATCCATTCCCCCGCTGACGGAGAAGTCACCTATGCCAATGTAAATAATAAAGGGATTCTAATCGCGGAAGGAGAGGATGTGCGAGAGAATCAAATTATCATTCAATTACCAAATACTTCCCAGCTTTTGGTACAGGCAAAGATCAACGAGAGTCGGGTGGAACAGGTAAAGGCAGGCATGAAGTGCCGGATTACCATTGATGCCATGCGAGATGTTTCTCTGCAAGGAACGGTGGAATCGGTAAGCGATTATCCTTGGCCCGCCTTTGACCGATACCGTGCACATATAAAGGAATACGGTATGAAGATTATTATTGAAAACCCACCTGATGGGGTGCGTACCGGGATGACCGCGAAAGTAACCATCCTTTCCGAAAAAATCGAAAATGCCCTGCAAATTCCACTACCTGCAGTCTTTAGAACAGATGGCTCTGCCTATTGCCTGGTTGGTATGGAGGGCGAAGAACTGCAACTTCGAGCCATTGAACTGGGACCACACAACATGACTCATGCGGTTGTTAGTAGTGGTCTGCAGGCGGGTGAGCTCGTCGTCCTAAATCCTGAACATTTTAGGAGTTCGTTTGAAGAGAATGTTCAAAAGGAACTGGCCCTAAAATAAACATCAGGCAGTCGATCGATCCATCGACCGCAAGCCAACAAATCCTATGACCACCGCTTTTAGAACAACCAATCTATCAAAGGTGTACGAGATGGGGGATGAAAAGGTCGTTGCATTAAAGCAAGTCTCACTGGAAGTTCCCCAAGGAGATTACCTCGCCATCATGGGCCCTTCAGGATCCGGAAAAAGTACCCTACTCAACCTGCTTGGATGTCTCGATCAACCAACAGAAGGAAGTTATGAACTGGCGGGGTATTCAGTTGGCAGTCTCGATGATGATGAATTGTCCAAACTCCGAGCAACACAAATTGGATTTATTTTTCAATCCTACAACTTAATTCCCTATCTTGATGTATTGGAGAATATTTCTCTACCTGCTAGTTACGATAGCACATCTGGGCTTGATAGTAAGAAGGCACAACAAATGGCAGAGTTAGTGGGACTCGGTGAACGTTTAAAGCACAAGCCTTTACAGCTTTCCGGTGGCCAGCAGCAAAGAGTAGGTATCGCTCGGTCTCTGGCCAATGATCCCTCCTTTATCCTTGCCGATGAACCAACCGGCAATCTCGATTCTAAAACTACCGAAGAAATCCTCGAATTGCTCGATCAATTAAACGAGCAGGGGAAAACCATTGTACTGGTCACTCATGAGGAAGAAGTTGCCGCCCGGGCCCGCCGGATTGTCCGCATGAGTGATGGACAAATCATCTCCGACAACCGTACGAAGGAACCAGTCGGTCAGAGGTCTTCAATGTTTAAAAATGAACAGGTTCATTCCGCTCCGAACCATTTCAAGAAATCAATCAGAAACCTCGGCAAGAGTGCATTTCAAAGTATGATTACTCATCCAATGCGTTCCCTGCTTACCGGTTTGGGGGTGTTCATAGGGGTGGCTAGCGTTGTTTGGCTACTTGCCATAGGTGAGGGAATTGCCGAGCAGGCAGAACTTGAAATCATGGAATTGGGTGCGAACAATCTGATTATTTCAAGTAAGAAACCTCCTCAGGAACAACGTTCACAAAAGGGTGACTATTTTATTTCCTGGGGATTAACGGAAAATGATTACCGTAAAATTGTAAAAACAGTCCCCTCAATTATTGCAGCATATCCCACAAGGGAGCTTTCACGTCGTTATGTATCGACCGAATACAATAAGAAAAGGGCGGAATTCTTGGGATGCTTACCCAACTATCGAGACCTCAATAAATTATCCCTGACCAAGGGCAGGTTCATTACCGAAGAGGACAACCGAGACAAGGCGGAAGTTTGTGTATTGGCATCAGGGTTAGCAAGGGCACTTTTCCCCTTTGGAGATTCCTTAGGTAAAACAGTAAACATTGAAGGTAATCTGTTTACTGTGGTAGGAGAAGTCGCCACGCGAAAGAACTTGAATGACAGTGACGGTTTAGGATTTAAAGAACACTTTGAAGACAATGTCTACCTCCCCCTAGAAACCCATTGGGAAAAGATCTTCGATTTTTATTACCGTGGTTATGATGGTAGTCCCTTGGTTTCTAAGTTAACCCTGAGTGTTGATGATAAGAGCAAACTCCTCTCGATCGCTCAGATGGTTCGTGAAATATTGGAAAAAGATCATGGAATGGAAGATTTTCAGATCACGGTTCCGTTCGAGCTCATGCAACAGGCGGAGCGGGCAAAAATGACTTTTGTTGCCCTAATGGGTCTGGTTGCCGGGATATCGCTCTTCGTAGGCGGAGTTGGCATAATGAACATCATGCTTGCCACGGTCACTGAAAGGACGCGGGAAATCGGTATCAGGCGGGCAATTGGGGCAAACAAAAGAGATATTGTACTTCAATTTCTTGTCGAAACTACTGCTCTTGCCGGAGCCGGCGGATTAGCTGGTATTTTCGCTGGTTTGGCCTGTGAGCCCGCTTATGGAACCTTGTTAGATATCATGAAAGACATGACGCCCACCCTCTACGAATCCCTCCCTCCCTCAATGCAGAACATGACCCCTCTCATTGTCCCTTGGTCTCTTCCACTGGTCTTTGGAATTGCAGTGACAACGGGCATAATATTTGGGCTCTATCCCGCACGCAAGGCATCTACCATGGATCCAGTCGAGGCATTAAGGCACGCCGCTTAAATTTTTAAATTGGTGGATTGATCAAAGTTTTCTTTGATTCCCCAACCTGAATTAGGCAAGATTCTATGCCTATGAAAACTAAAGTTTTTTTTCTCTTTTCGCTCTGCTCATTAATGCTTGGAATTTTTCAGGTTGCCCTAGCCCAGAAGCTTTCCGGTAGTCGCCCAAATATTCTTTTCATCTTAACTGATGACCAAGGGAAAGGAGATCTCTCCTGCATGGGCAATGACAGGATTCGTACCCCCCACTTGGATGCACTCTGGGCAAAGAGCACAAGGTTTGATGACTTTCATGTCAGCCCAACCTGTTCACCCACCCGTGGGGCCCTGATGAGCGGACGCTCTCCCTTTGAAGTTGGTATTTCTCATACCATTCGACATCGGGACCATTTGGCCCTCGATGTGGTCACATTTCCACAGGCATTGCAAAAAGCAGGCTACAAAACAGGAATCTTTGGAAAGTGGCACCTAGGAGATGAAAAGGAATACCTGCCCAGTGCCCGGGGGTTTAATGAAATGCTCATTCATGGAGCTGGAGGGATCGGACAAACCGGGTGGGGTGATTTTCCCGTTAACGAAGAGGAATGCTACTTTGATAATGTCCTTCTGCACAACGAGCAGATTGTAAAAACCAAAGGATTCTGCACTGATCTATTCTTTCATGCTGGACTGGCTTGGATGAAAGACAGGATAGATGCCAAGGAATCCTACTTCGCCTACATTTCTCTCAATGCTCCACACGGCCCGATGATCGCACCGGAAAAATACACCAGCAGGTTTTTGAATGATGGATATGATGAAAAAACCGCAGGTCGCTATGGTATGATTGAAAATATTGATGACAATATTGGCCTGACCATGGCGAAACTCAAAGAGTGGAAACAGTTGGAAAACACCCTAGTTATTTTCATGACCGATAATGGAATGGCAGGATCTAAGGGCGTACAAAATGGGAAGAAGTTTGACTCCTTTAATTGTGGCATGAAAGGTGCCAAGGCCACCGTTCATGAAGGAGGAACGCGGGTTCCTAGCTTTTGGCACTGGAAAGGCAAGCTTAAGGAAGGGGTCGATGTTGATGCTCTTACCGCACATATCGATTTTTATCGCACCATATGCCAACTTGCCGGGGCTAATATCCCCAAGAGTAAATTGCCCCCCAAGGGTCGCTCCCTCGTTCCTTTACTGCAAAACCCCAAAGCCAAATGGAAGGACCGTACCCTCTTCTTTCACCGGGGTAGATGGAATGATGAAACCTGGGACTTTGCAGCAATGGAAAAACACCGTTACCTAAATGGTGCGGCACGCTCCCCTAAGTGGCGTTGGATCGACAATAAATATTTATACGACATTCAGAACGACCCTGGGCAAACCAATAACCTGGTGGCTTCCAGACCTGAAGTAATGGAGAAATTGAAAAAACAGTACGATGC
Source organism: Opitutales bacterium (assembly GCA_900299365.1). Classification (GTDB taxonomy): domain Bacteria; phylum Verrucomicrobiota; class Verrucomicrobiia; order Opitutales; family Seribacteraceae; genus Chordibacter. The sequence goes on along the minus strand of OMJS01000105.1, from coordinate 3,393 downwards.
CTGGTGGGATACTCTCGGCCCCTATCAAGTAAACGATGGCAAGGAATCCATAGAAAAAGGAAATTTTCCTCTGCAGAAAAGATACCAGGCACAAATCCAAAAGGGTAAACTGCCTATATGGGCTCCCAAGCCTATATAAAAAGAATCTACCTCCCTTTTTAACTAGCTCATCTTGATTCCTTTGATGGGTTGACTTAGCCAGTAGAAGGCGAAATTATTTTGGATTAACGCCCAGCCCAACTCAATATGAACGAAGAAAAAAAGGATAAAAAGACTGAGAGACTTGGAATCATCGCCATTGCCACTGCTGGACTATGTTGGTTATGCGTACTCGGTGCCACTCCCTTTGAATTGATCTATCTAATGCCCGTATCTGCTGTTGCTGCCATACTTAGCCTTAAAACTGTACTGGGCAAGATTGCCAGTGTGTTATTAGTTTTGTTAGCCCCTGGCTATGTTTTTATTAACTATGCGTCTTTGGCTCCTGCTCTCTAAAACATTCTAACGCACGAAATTTTATAAATGTGCACTCGACGGTCACACATTGAATTGAAGAGACTCTTTCTGTAACGCCCATCCATAATAGCCATGACTGAAGAAGAAAAAGATCAAAAGACCAAGAAACTTGGCATTATTGCCCTTGCCACTGCGGTTCTTAGCTGGGGATGTGTAATCGGTGCCATTCCCTTTGGAGTCTTTGCCTGGTTCCCACTTCTTGCTGTATCTACTGTCACTGCTGTGCTTAGCCGAAAAACCGTCCTCGGCAAGACCGCCATCGTGTTACTGATTCTGGAAATACCAGGTTACCTGGCTCTTCATTTTGTATCGATGGCACCTGCTGCCTAAGGCAGCTTGCTGAAGAAATTCTCTTCCCGGCGGTAAGATCATGAATGCCGCCAAAGAGAAATCTGTTTTTCAGGAACAACTCATCTGGCTAGCCCCTTTCATTTCTTTTTTGGCGGGTTGGGCAGCCAATGAATTCGGACGGTTATCAGTACCCGCTTGCCTCACCCTTGGCATTGCTTTGTGGACCGCCCTGTGGTGGATCTTTGAAGCTATCCCCATACCCGTTGCCTCCCTCATTCCATTAGCTCTCCTTCCATTGGTCGGTATACTTACGCCTTTACAGGTTGCCCAGAAATATGGACATCCACTTGTGCTTCTCCTACTCGGTGGATTTCTTCTATCGAAAGCGATGGAAAAAAGCGGGGCTCATCGAAGGATTGCTCTCCTGCTGGTTCATGCCTGCCCCAAGGGAGACAAGTTCCTCCTGCTTGGATTCATGCTGGCCACTGCCCTCCTGTCCATGTGGATCTCAAACACTGCATGCACCCTTATGATGCTACCAATCGCTCTGGCTGTGATTCAGGGATCCGAGGACAAGCGATTGACTATTCCACTCCTTCTTGGAATCGCTTATTCCGCAAATGTTGGGGGAATTGCGACTCCCATAGGAACTCCGCCCAATTTGGTCATGATCGGGGCGTACCGAGATCTTGGTTTTGAGGAAATGTCCTTTGCTCAATGGATGAACTTCGGAATGCCGGTATCTATTCTTATGGTGGTGGTCATTTGGCTATGGGTAGGCAGAAGTCTAAGCAGAAATGGTTCACAAGTAGCTCTACCCAACTCTGGGCAATGGACCCAGGCTGAAGCTCGTACCCTTATTATCTTTGCACTGACTGCACTCGCATGGATCACCCGATCCGAGCCCTTTGGGGGTTGGAAAACTTGGCTCGACTTACCACAGGCCAATGATGCAAGTGTCGCTTTTATCGCCGTCCTACTTCTTTTCTGTCTGCCCAGTGGAGAAAGCAAGGGAGAAAAACTTCTCGACTGGAAAACGGCAAATCAGATTCCTTGGGGCATGCTCATTCTGGTCGGTGCCGGACTTTGCCTGGGGGAAGCATTCAAACAATCTGGCCTCAGTGCTTCCATTGCACGTGGTCTCTCTGGCTTGGAAAACTTGCCTACCATTCTCTTACTGTTGGGCATTTGTTTACTGGTTACCTTCCTTACTGAGATTACCTCGAATACGGCAACCACTTCGCTGTTAATGCCGATTCTTGGAGCAGCTGCTATCGCAGCTGAGCTCGACCCAAAACTCCTGCTCATACCTGCGGCCCTAAGTGCCAGCTGTGCCTTCATGCTCCCAGTCGCCACGATTCCCAACGCGGTGGTCTTTGGCACTGGAAAAATCAGTATCAAGAGGATGGCAGGAGAAGGATTTGTGTTAAATCTTATCGGAGCAGGTGTGGTAGCTGGTGTGATTTATTTTTTATTTTAACAAACCACATCCTTGCCATTGCTAAGAAGAGCCATTCTTATCAAGGGCATCAAAAAGGTTTTTTCATTCGCTCTTCTTTATATCCTTATCGCGGGCAGTATTTTCGCAAAAAATACTAAGCCTAATGTGATTTACATATTAGCGGACGACCTTGGGTATGGTGAAGTTGGCTATAATGGGCAAAAGATGATCAAAACACCCGAGCTTGATTCCCTTGCCGCAAGGGGAATGCGATTTACCGACCATTACTGTGGCAATGCAGTCTGTGCACCATCCCGAGCCTCTCTCCTTACCGGCAAGCATCCGGGGCATGCCTACATCCGAGCGAATAGCCCAGGCTATCCAGTAGGACAAACTCCTCTCCCAGCTAGTTCCGAGACCATCGGTAAACTCATGAAACGGGCAGGCTACACTACTGCTTGCATTGGAAAGTGGGGCCTTGGTGGTTTTCATAATTCGGGCAACCCAAATAAACAAGGATTTGATTATTTCTACGGCTACACCGATCAAAGGCAGGCCCATGAGTACTACCCGGAATACCTCTGGCAAAATGACAAAAAGGTTATGCTCGATAATGCCAACGGGAAGCAAAATGATTACAGCCATGATCTGCTTACCCAAGAAGCCTTTAAGTTCGTAAATAAGCATCAGGCTAAACCGTTCTTTCTCTACCTGGCCTACACCATTCCACATTTAAAATGGCAAGTGCCTGATCTTGGTCAGTATGCGGAAAAAGACTGGCCAGAAAAAATGAAAATTCAGGCGGCAATGGTCACACGTATGGACCGTGATATTGGCCAGTTAAAAAGGCTCCTTGAAAAACATGGAATTGCCGAAAAAACGCTCATCATGTTCAACTCCGATAATGGTGCACATGGCAAGGGAGGGACATTGGATTTCTTCAATACATCTGGGGACTTAAAAGGAATGAAAAGAAGTATGTATGATGGTGGTGTGCGCTCCCCTCAGATTGCCTATTGGCCAAATAAAGTTCCAGCGGGCACAGTGAGTGATCACATCTCCGCTTTTTGGGATATTTTAGCCACCCTATCCGACCTGACCGGTGAACCCATTATAGGAGAAACGGATGGTATATCCATGCTGCC
>OMJS01000104.1 GCA_900299365.1 Opitutales bacterium | reverse complement strand
GTTAGTGACCGGCGGGCACGCAAGGCGAGGTCAGCCCCGAGTAATTCCTTGGATTCGCTTGCTACCTTGGACTCAATGGATTCCCGAAAAGCATCGACCACCAAAAAGCCTATCAGTCCAAGGGCCAAGTTGAGGGAGTAGAAAAAACAAAAGGACCGGCTGTTACAAATCTCCCGCCAGGCTTGGCGTAAAATAAATTTCATCGGTCAAAAATTTGCAGGGCACCATCATTAAGGAGAAGGGCACGGTCGCATCGCCGGGCAAGTTCCTGGTTGTGGGTTACAAGTAGCAAGGTGATCTTGTGATCCTGACAAAGCCCGAAGAGTAGGTCCATGATTTCCTCTCCGGTTTTTTGATCGAGGTTGCCAGATGGTTCATCTGCGAGCACTAGGGCGGGCCGGTTAATCAATGCCCGGGCAATGGCCACCCGTTGGCATTCTCCACCTGACAATTCCGAGGGGAAATGGCCGCTCCTTTTAGATAGACCAACCTCGTTAATGGCGTGGCTTGCCCGTTCGCGGAAATCCAAAGAGCCAAGGAGTTCCAAGGGCAGTCCGACATTTTCAACCGCAGTCAGGTTGCGCATGAGATGATATTGCTGAAAGACGATGCCCAGTTTTTGGGAACGGATGATCGACCGTTCATCCTCGCTCATTTTGGCGAGATCATGTCCATCTATTTCAACGGTTCCACGATCGGGTTTATCCAGTCCAGCGAGTAGGGATAGAAGGGTAGATTTTCCGCATCCACTAGGGCCGAGGATGGCCACTTTTTCTCCAGTATTTGCTTTCATACTGAGGTTTTGAAGAACTTCCACCCGATGCTTTCCCTGTTGGTATGATTTGTGGATTTGATGAACTTTTAAAAGGAGATTCACTTTGGTTTTTAGGGAAGATATTTGATCAAATGTTGGTGCACGGTTTGGCAAATTCGTTGATGACCAGATGGGTTGGGATGAATACGGTCGGGCAGGTTCATCTTGGGATTACCTCCCACTCCTTCGAGTAGGAAGGGGAGTAGTGGGATGTCCAATTCCTCCGCCAGTTGGGGAAAAATATTTTCAAACCTTTGCAAATATTGTGAGCCGTAATTTGGAGGCATTTTCATGCCAGCAAGCATCACCGGAACTTTCTTGTTCAGTGCTCGTAAAAGGATTGATTTCAGGTTTTTTTTCGATTCTTCAGGTGGTATGCCGCGCAAACCATCATTCCCTCCTAGAGCAACGATGAGAAAATCGGGTGGAGACTTTAGGTACCAGTCAATTCTCGAGGCACCTCCACTGGTGGTTGCCCCGGTAATGCCTCCGTTTATTACCAAATATCGAGTACTTACTGCCTCATTATCTTGGTTTAGCAATTTTTCAAGCAGGGAAGGGTAGGACTGGGCCGGTGATACTCCATAGCCCTCGGTTAGGGAATCTCCAAGGATGAGAATGCGGAATGGTTTATCCGATGTTTCGTGGGTACGGGTTGAGGGGGATGCCGATCTTCTTTGTTCACCATCAGGGCAGCCCGATGAAAAAATGATCGACAGAGTGACAAGCCAGAGGTTTGCCCGATTAGAGAAGATGGACATAAATGTTTTCCTATGCCCGTACGACAGATATCCCAATTATCATGAGCTTAATTCTCGAATTTTTGCACGAGCATGCATTGAGCATCGATTTTGCCATGTTTATACTTATAGGATTGGTGCAGGTCATCGTCTACCCGGTTTTTCGTGAAATTCCCACTGACCGTTTTGCCGAGTGGCACCCACGCTACTGTAATCTTATCGGCTGGTTTGTTTTGCCCCTGATGATTGCCCAGTTGCTCGATACCACCAGTAGTTGTTTTTTTCTGGGGGATGATCTTTCCTCGGCAAAATTAATTTTGGTGATCATTGCCTGGCTGGTAACTTTTTTTATTTCTGCACCCTGCCACCGCAGGCTTATAAGAGAGGGGAAGAATGTTCAGGTAGTCGAACGACTGATCCGGACCAATCTTTGGCGGACGGTTGCGTGGACAGGTGCCCTAATCATCTCATACATTCAATATTGATGGGGGTAAAAAAATCCCAACTTGAAGTGAAGGATTGTAAGCGATGTGGTCGTCCTTTTCGTAATCGGAAAAAATGGATTCTTCGCGGAATCTGGAAACAAATTATTTATTGTTCGGAAAAATGTCGCCGGCAAAGGTATTAAGTAGCAGATCGGTTAGGCGAACCGTTTGGTGGATCAAACGGGATATTCGTATTTCTGATAATCACTGCCTTTTCTTAGCTACCGAATTATCAAATGAGGTGATTCCCTTTTTTTGCTGGGAACCCAGTGTTTTGAATGCTGCGGATTATGGTCCTTTTCATTTGCATGCCCAGTGGCAGGCTTTGCAAGGGTTATCAGCCAGTCTACGGAAGCGGGGGTCGGGATTGGTGGAACGGAGGGGCGAGGTGGTGGCGGAGTTGGATGCTCTTTTTAAATCCCATCCTTTTCAATTCATTCGTTCCTACCAAGAAACTGGAAACGATATCACTTTCCGGCGAGATCGGGCGGTTCGGAAATGGTGCAGGGAACATGGTGTGGAATGGATGGAGTCTGTCGGATCCACCGTGCTTCGTGGGCTTTCTGCCGAAGAAAAAAGAAGAGTGAGCGGCAATCGTCCCCGAGGTAGGTTGGGGGTTGTGCCCATTCCAGAAAACCTCTGTCCGCCGAAAGATAAAGCCCTCCTTTCCCGCCCTATTAAATGGTCTGATTTATTGGTCAGTTTTCCCAAGTTTTCTGGTTCTTTGTCTAGTAGTTTGCAAACGGTCAACGAACGGGCAGCCTGGGATACCCTTGGCTCTTTTCTGAGGGAGCGTGGAGTTGCCTATTCCGGTGGGATCTCTTCACCCAATACTGCATTTGCAGCAGGATCGCGCCTTTCTGGTCACCTCGCCTGGGGCACGATAAGTACAGGTAGTGTTTTTCAGGAATTGGACTGCAGACGCGAAGAAATAAACGCGGAGAAAGGCCCCAATCCTTGGAAGCGTAGCCTGCGGGCATTTGAATCTCGCCTGCACTGGCGTGATCATTTTATGCAGCGTCTGGAAAGTTGTCCGCAGATGGAATTTTCTGCGATTAATCCAGCCTATAATGCCATCGAATATGACGATAATACTGACCTACTTGATGCCTGGTTAAAGGGACGAACTGGTTATCCCATGATCGATGCTTGTATGCGTTGTTTGAGAGAGACCGGCTTTATTAATTTTAGAATGCGGGCAATGGTGGTTAGTTTTGCATGCTTTGGGTTGCATCTTTCCTGGAGGACAATCCATGCCCCGCTTGCTCGAATCTTTTTGGATTATGAACCGGGTATTCATCTATCGCAGTTGCAAATGCAGGCAGGTATAACAGGAATAAATGCCATTCGGGTTTACAATCCATCCAAGCAATTTTTGGATCACGATGCCGAGGGTATTTTTGTTAAACAATGGATACCTGAATTGCGGGAGCACAAACCAGTAGAGATTGCCCACGCCGATGAGATTAGCCTGGCTGGTTATTCTTCTCCAGTAGTGTGTCTGAATAAACGGGCAAAAGAAATGAAAAACCGGGTTTTTCAAATACGCAAAAGTCTTCTGGGTAAACAGTCAGCCGGCGAGGTCTTGCACAAACATGGTTCACGAAAGGGTATCCGGATAAGCAAGAAGCGAAAAAAAACTAAAGAAGGTCAACTCGCTCTGTTTAAATAATGAGACCTTTCGCTACCCTAAGATCACAGCGTAAATCATCCATCGATACTAGGCTGCGTAACCATTTCCTAGGCACTCCGCAACCAATCCCTAGTATGCCACCTACCACCACTGCACGATGACAATTATCTCCGCCCACTTTAGCATTTTGCAGGAGGCTGAGGGAAAAATCGTCGTGGTATTTCCAGACGAAATATAGCGATGCGACGAAAGATTCAGGGAGGTAGCATGCGGTGGACAGTTTTTCACCCACCACCACCCGGTCAGGCAGATCGACCCAGTTCATGAATTTGGAGACAGAAACACCTGGGACGGGTAATTCGGCAAGCACTTTACGGATGGGGGTGCCGTCATTTGTGTGCAATAAAATACGGGTAAAATCCGCAGCAGCTCGGATGGAGTACTCGTGATCATGTGTTGCTCGGACTAAGGAAACCGCATGCTGGATTAGGGTAGATGGGTCAGTGATATCGAGAGCTTCCAGACCGGCAAGCAGACCAGGAATGAGGCTGAGTGCACCGATATGATAGTCGGGTGATGCACAGGAAGTCAGAGGATTACCCCGGGCGTAACGGGTGAAGAAATTACGGTGATATTCCTCGGCATATGTATCGTGATGCCAACCGGGGGTGAGCATCACTTCAGCGTAATGGCTTAGCCAAGAATCTAGATTATACTCTCCACGCAAAATGATCCAACGGTAGAGTTCGACCGATAGTTTGAGGTTTAATGTATTTTCACCTGCCTGTAAAAATTGGTGATAATGCACACCCCGTACGCCCCAGTATTGTACCTGTTCCTTTAGAATATCTGACTTCGGACTAATTGGCTTGTAGGAGGATCGCCAGAGTATACTGTCGGGGTGAGGGTTACGGGGTGAGAGGTAGTCGTCGAAATCTCCATAGTCACGGTCCAATGAATCCCGGTCATAATACCAATGTACGGGCATGGCGATGGCATCGCCGACTAAAGAACCAAGAAATGCGTTTTGCATACTCACATATAACAGAATAGAAATGATTTAAATATGGACAAGTTTGTGTCGTATGAAAATTTCGCGCCATTTAGGTGTATGTCCTTGTTTTATGATGAAATTTATTCATCCGGGCTCGACCGGACCGCCCGTTTCCCGGTCGATCGGTATTCCCGGATTGCCAAGAAAATCAGTGAGGAAAATGAAAATGGATTGATCGAACTTAAAAAGCCAAGGCTTGCTAAGCGTGAGGAAATTTTACTGGCTCATGATGCTGATTATGCCGACCGTTTTCTGTCCCAACAACTTGGTGAGAGTGAAATCCGCCGAATTGGATTACGACCATGGAAACCGGAAATTGTTGAGCGCACGATGCGATTGGTCGGCGGGGCGATCGAGGGACTGGACCTTTTGCACGCCGGAGCACCCATTGCCGGAAATATGGCGGGAGGTACTCACCATGCATTCCGCGGGGCAGGGGCTGGATATTGTATTTTTAATGATCTTGCTATAGTTGCACAATTAGCTCTGCGGCGTGGGCAGGCACAGTCCATACTGATCCTCGATCTCGATGTGCATCAAGGGGATGGTACAGCGGAAATTTTTCAGAACGAAGACCGGGTTTTTACCCTTTCTGTTCACGGGCAGGACAATTTTCCTTTCCGTAAAAAGAAAAGTGATCTGGATATCGGATTACCCAGAGGCACGGGAGATGAAGAATTTTTATCCGCGGTTGACCAGGCACTCGATTCTTTAGAAAATCTATCCTTTGACCTATTATTTTTTCAGGCGGGGGTAGATGCACTGGAAAAGGATGCTCTTGGGTTATTAAACCTGAGCCGAGAGGGCATGCGTACCCGAAATGATCTGGTGTTTGCCTGGCGGAGACAACGGGCTGTACCCATGCTTCTTTTTATGGGGGGTGGGTATTCCGATCCCATCGATCATACGGTGGATGCTTTTACCGATCTTTTCTGGGGAGCCGCCAAGGAGTATCAGTTAGCGAGCAGAAAACAGGGCTGAGAATTATTCCTGTTTTGGAGACTTCTCAGCGGTACTTGCAATTTGTTTTCTTGAAGGGATGATTTGTTGGGTTGCTGAATAAAAAAAGAGCCCTATGTGCAGACAGGTGGGCAGGGCGGCAGAGACTCCCATGATCAGACCAAAGTATATGTTTTTAGCGTTTTCCCGGCCGGTGGGGTTCTGAATCGCCTGAATCGCCCGGTTTGAATACTTGGTTCCCCGCTCAGCCAGTTGTTCCGGTGCGGTTTCCCAAATGCTGATTATCCAGCCTCCAAAAGTAAAAACAAACAACACCCAGAAGGTTGCCAATACTGCGATCACTAAGTCGAGGGAAAGATGGAAGATATATTCTGAAGTTTTGGTCGATGCCAGTGCCCGCCGGATGATCCAAATGGTGACAAAGAATGATAAGCTGTCAAAGAGGGCCCCTAATACCCCTACCGGGATCTGTAGTTTTACATAGTGAGATGCTTCGTGGGTCATCATGTAATAAGGGAAGGCCGTGTAAATTCCACACCAGTAACATGCGATGTTCAGAAAAATAAAAAATCCAAAGAGGATGGGAAAAAAGATTTTGATCGAACCTCGCCTGCGCTCGTAGATGTCGAGCACCCGGTGCAATGCATCGCGCCATAACTTGATTATCCCTTCCACACGAAATGAATTAAATTGCTCTGACAGGATAGACAATACAGATCTGCTTGATTGATTCACACAAAGCTTTGTAAAAAGAAGGCCGTGATTTGTTGGCACTGTAACTGCAAAATAAGAATGACTAACCTGCGGGTACGGTTTTTACAGATATTGGTCTGGAGCACATTTTTCATGGGTCCACTCTGTTTGGGAAACCAGGGAACCACAGAGGGGATACTTTCTGCAAAAGGAGATAGCTGGATTGAACTCCTCGATAACGGAGATTTTTTGCACCGGTTCATCCCCCGTTGGGATGGAGAGGGTCCGGCGAATGGGGGTGCTTTTGATCAGCGTATGATTCGAGTGATCAGTGAATTGGTGGTGGGCAACCGGGTGCGGGTTAACTGGGTGCATGATGGACATCTCCGCGTCCTTAAGGCGGAGGTGGTAACTCCCAAGGAAGGCGGAGGAATCTTTATCGGATATCTTTTAAAAACGGGCAAGAGATGGGTGGATGTACAAAATGTTCAGGAAGGTAAGCCATGGCGCTTTTATTTGCCTTGGGTTGGGGGATACCCGAGCGAGGGCGGTGGATATGATCGAAAAATTCTCAAGCAATTACAAAACCGTGATCCTTCCGATCCGGTCAGGTTTTCTTGGGAATACAAGACCCGTCCAACTATTGTTTCGGTTTATGAAAAAGTAAGCGATGTAATAACGCCCTTTTGGGTGGGAAAAAAACTTCCCGAACCCAAAGAAATCCGGGTCATTGGAAAACCTGAAAAACCAAAGATTGAGCAAACTTCTGAAGGTGATGTTAGTCCCTTTGATATGCTCCAACCAAAACCCGCCAGTCCCTTTGATATGCTGACCCCAAAACCCGCCAGTCCCTTCGATATGATTAAAACCCGAGCGGGAAATCCATTTGAACAACCCGAGGATATTGGGGCTGAGGAAAACCCATTCGAAAAGTTGCCGGAATCAAGTCCGCCAACTAATCCGTTTGATCTTGCCCGACCTCAAGATGTTGAAATGAAGGGTCCCGTGGTAAATCCTTTTGAAAACATGCCCCTTCCTCAACAGAGCCCGTTTGAATTGATGAACAAACAATAACCGAATAAATTAGGGCAGGGAGGGGGCAAGGATGGAAGGCGTATCCTGACCAAGATCGTAACCCTCACGGATAACGAGGTTAAGTCCGCTCGGTATGGACCATTCAGAAGTGGTGGCATCTCCATCCTCCCAATAGCGGTGGATACGTTTTCTTTTTTGCAAGATGCGTTGCTCCAGATCGAGGTCATCTTTGCGGTTAATGCTGCTCCATAAAATATCTCGTACCTCCCCTTTGTTATTGAGGGCAATAACTTCCACAGCAGGAAAGCGATTCGATGATTCGGGAATTTTTTTAATATTGGAAATGTCAGAGGAGAGAACTACATCTTTGGCTTGTTTAACAGCTTGGTCTCTGTAAGACTCATAGTTCGGTTCATATCGCTCGGGAAGAATATTTCCTTGGTCGTTCCTGATGGCCAGTTCAACGATCTCAGAGGACCATACAGGAGTGATTTTTCCACCCCTACGATCGATGCAATAAACCTTGGCGGGGAGGTCTTTGGGATTTCGATAGGCAGGAATCTCAGAGATGGCGTGGTAGCATTGATCAATGGCTTTGGATAAGCCAAAAGGGGTTGGTTCGTGTACGGTTTCCAGCGGTTTATTATCGGGTAGGTAAACCACTAGTCCTTCCGTTCTTGGGTAGTAGCAAACCTGGTTGCCCACCAATTTACCTTTTTCATTAAACCTGCCTTCCTCTTGGAGCAAATCATCCTTGGACAAACCCGATTGTCTGCGTGGATGAAAATATGTCCGGTAAGGACCTACTGGTATGCCTTTGGAAAAGGTTGCTTCCAAACGTACATTTTGGGTGATGGGAATATCTCCCGGATCGAGTCCTTCTTCCCTAGATTTTTGGAAATATTTAAAAACTTCCGCATTGGAAAGAGAATAATAGAGGGTGAGGTTTCCTTCTAATTCGTCCTGAAAATAGTTCTTTTTATAAAGGATCTCGCCTCCTTTTCCGTAAGAAATAAATTCACCTTCCCGTTTTCCTCGCTCAAAGGACCCAGTAAGTTTGAGAATACCGTTGGGTTGCCAGAAAAAGAATGAACCGTGTTTCAAACCATCGACAAAACCGATTTCGAATTTTCTTTTTCCATTGGGATGATTTTCGGTGACCCGGGCATATTTCCATCGGCCTACCGGTGTATCATCTCCAGCCCTGTAGAGCCTCTCGATCCCATTCTCATCTTCACGGTATTCCAGTTTTTCGGTGGTTAAAATTTCCTCTTTCGAGCAACTGATGATTATCCACAATAGGCAGGGCAATAAAGTTCGGATAATTTTTAAAATTTGTATTTTAAAATGAGGCACGAAGATTAATTAGCCTTTCTTTATTTCATTGGGCAATGGCAAATTTAGTCCGTCCGTTCACGAACTTGCTGGGCAATTTCCATCACATCTTTGGCTGGCACGGTGATTACACCAGATGGTTTGCCTCCCTCTTTGCGAAATGCAGTTATTCCGATCCAGATGCCTGATTGATCAAAAACTGGGGTGCCGGGAGTTACATTTTCCACCACAAAATAATCCCGGGGTTTATTAATCACTGCGTTAACCCAACCACGTTGAAGGGTGGGTTTGCGATAGAGGTTTCTCCCAAGTCTACCCAAGGAAACCACTTCATCGAGGGTCTCTAAGGGAGGGGTAATACTGGCATTGTAATCAATATATTCAAAAACAAGCAGATCATTTTTTCCCGATTGCTCAAGTTGAGGCCGGATAAATGCGAGATCCAGGTCCTCATCCTTAAGTACAAAATCTGCCTTAATTTCGGAACCATCCGCTCGGAGAATCAAAACTTCGGTGTAGTTGACATTGATATCCGCAGGTCCTCTCATTCTCGAAAGAATGGAGTCGGTCGGATCGACTTTGTTCAAGGAAAGAACAGTCAGGCCATCTGGAGCGAGCACTGTGCCTAGGGCTTCCAGTTTACGCTCTGATGGGGGGAAACTCCTCCCGCCCGCACTCACTTCTATCCTTACAGTGATGGATACCCAAGAGACCGAGTCCGATTCCTCGGCCAGTAGGTTTCGCCAAACCTCAACGGTTTCGTACTGTGAGTGCCCGGATAATGGGGAAGGGCCAAAAATAGTAAGTAGGCAAAAATGAGCAGCAAAAATGATAAGTTTTTTCATGATGGATCCCATTCGGGTTCGAGTTCCAAAAATAAGGTATGTATTCCTCTCTGGACAAAAAAGGTTACTTGGGAGGGTTGTTCTAGGTGAATTTTTTCCATAAGTCTCTCCATTGCCTTAATATTCAGCACTGGGTGCTGGTTTACTTTGAGTAAAATATCTCCCTGGCGTAAACCAGCCAATGAGGCCCACCCTGCGGACTCTACATTTTCTACGAGGACCCCGTTTTCGTCTGGTGGAATTCTTAAAAATACCCGATCTGCAAATGATAATTCGCGCACGGTGTATTCGAGGTCCTTATCCTCATACTCCGGAAGTTCGTTAGCGGGAGTGGGTCGTTTGTCGAGAGTGGCCTGAAGTTCGAGCAATTTGCCATCACGCCAAATTTCAAAAATAACCTTGGAATCAATGCGGTATTGTTTGATCATATTGCCGAAAACCTCAACATCTTCCGGGCGGTAAGCCTGTACGAGTTGTCCGTCGATCCGGAAGATTAAATCACCTGCCCGGAGGTCTGCTCTTTCTGCGGGGGTATTGGGAAATACTTGAGACAACCGAACTCCACGAGCTGTTTTGTCCAACCCGAGTGCTTCAGCCAAATCATTGGTCAATACTTGCGTGCTTACCCCCAGCCAAGGTTTCCATGCTTCTAGGGGTCTTTTCTCCTCCGCTTCCGGACCAATCTTGATCACAGTCAAATAGTTGGCTAGGTTTCTCTCAAACTGGACTAATATGGGAACAGGGACGGTTTTATCTTTGGTCAAACTTTGGGAGACTGTAATTAGGTCATCGACCTGAGTTATAGTTTGGCCATTCACCTCAGTAATCACATCATTGTTCAATAACCCTGGCTTGGCACTGTAAGATGGCCCACCCTGTGCAACGCTATGTACCTGCACTCCATTTTTGCTTGACCTTCTGGACTCTAGGGAGGAAAGCAGGGTGAAATCACGAACTGTCAATCCCCAGCTCTTCAGTTCTTTTTCTGGCTGATAGGCGGGTTCTCGCTTCTGTGTAATTAAACGCCAAGTCTTTTTTTTGTTTTCACGAAAACCAGTCAATCGGACTTCAGAACCAGGAGGGAGTGAGGAAATAATTTGATGAAATGGGGGGAGATCTTCGGGGATTTTTGCATCTACCCTTTTGTCGTTGAGATGGCTGATAAGATCACCCGGTAAAAAACCAGCCTCCTCGGCCGGAGAATTTTCGATGACTCCAGATACAAGGATGCCTGTCTCAATCTCCTTGAGGATTGGCTGGCATTCCAGCCCGGTCCAGGAGCGCTCAATAAATCCGTTTTCGGAAAGTTCCGACGAGATTTCCTTGGCAAGGTTGGAGGGGATCGCACCTCCAAGGCTGGCAATTGCCACCTCATTAATACCAATGATTTCTCCCCGTTGATTAACCAGAGGACCGCCACTGTTTCCTGGGAAAATGACCGCATCATGACCGAGCCATCTTACTAGTTCTCCTACATTCTCCCCATCGAGCCGAAAAGAAGATGAACGATTGGAAATCAGGGCAAGGTTGGAAATTATACCCCGTGTGACCGATTGGGATAAGCCAGCGGGACTCCCCATGGCAAAGCAGGGATCTCCCACTTTTACCGCATCCGAATCTCCAAACACCGCAGTTCGGATGGGCTTGGAATTTGCCGGGCGGTCTTGTAAGCGAAGCCGCAGGACAGCGAGATCAGTCAAGGCATCTGCCCCGAGCAAATCTGCTCCTATTTCCTCGCCATCGTAGAAACGGCAGGTTAGTCGGGTTGCTTTTCCGGCGACATGATGATTGGTCACAACGAGCCCGGATTGATCAATAATTACTCCGCTACCGGTCGATCCGGATTTTTGCATTCTTCCGTTTGACCCTCTTTCTGAAACAACCTCAATCCGAACAATTGCCTGGTAGACAGAATTTACCCGGTCATTAATTTTAATTTCATCATTGGCCCGCAAAAGTTTTGGGATGAAAAAAGAAAGAAATAAGAAGACGAGAGTTTTCGAGGAATTGAACATTTACTAATAAAGCGGTACAGATGTAACAAAAAGTGGATCGTTTTTAAAAAGCGACGATGAAAAGAGTTTCTTGCCCTTCCGCTCAACTAAAGGCAAGAATCAAACCAGTCTTTAATTCATGAGCGAAGATAATAAACCAGTAAATTTTCTTACCCCGGCACAGTCCAGATTGTTGGGTATCACTGTTCTGGTTGGATGCGTGTTCACTCTTTTCACATTAACCGCCCTTACTGTTCAAGTACTGAGTGACTTTCTGGTTCTGTTTTCATCCGTTCTTTGGCCTCTCGCGATTGCCTCGATCTTGGCAATTCTTTTAAAACCGTTGGTGAAATCGATTGAGAGAAAGTGTGGTTTTGGTCCAAATCTTTCGATTTTGCTTTTATACTTACTGGTCCTGACAGGAGGTGCGTTACTCCTCTGGGGAGTGGGAGGAGAGGTGATCAGACAGTATCGTGAACTGGCAAATAGTTCAGTGAATTGGCCAGAACGAATCGAAGAGAAAGTGAAAAGATCGATCAGTTCGGATACTTGGACTGCAATATCGCAAAAATTTCAGCAGTTTAAAAGTCAATGGAAAGAAGGAGTGAGTGTCTTGGCCAATGAGGTGCCACAACTTTCACAAGGTTCCGCCAATGCTCTCAAGGGTGCTTGGTCGGGTATCCGTTCCTTTTTTTCGGTTTTTGCCTGCCTGGCAATCGTGCCAATTTACCTGTTCTATTTCCTGAGTTCCAAAAGAGATCATCTGGCGGACCTCGCCAGACAACTGTCCTTTATGAAGATGGATATCCGTAATGACTTGGTTTATCTGATCCGCCAGTTTGTCGATATTCTCGAAGGTTTTTTTCGTGGACAGATACTTATCGGAGTAATGATGGGGGTTGGTTATGCCATTGGATTCAGTATAGCAGGTTTGAAGTTCGGGATTGCACTGGGTTTGTTTTTTGGAGTGCTCAATATTATTCCCTACCTTGGAACGATTCTGGGAGTAGTGTCCGTATTTACGGTATCCTATCTGCAAACGGGGGGGGTCTTAGAAAGCGGCCAGTGGAATGTGGTTTTGGGGTGCGGTCTTACCTTTTTGGTCGTTCAGTTACTCGAGAGTTACTGGTTAAGTCCCCGGGTAATGGGGGATCGGACGGGCTTGCACCCGGTGGTAATTATTGCATCTGTTTTTTTCTGGGGTACTGCATTTCAAGGGGTATTGGGTATGATTCTGGGGATTCCCTTGACTGCATTTTTGATTGTTTTTTGGAGGCTCCTCCGAAAGAAACACCTCAATCCTTCCCAACCCGGGTAGATCACCCCAGCAGTTTTTCTGTGATTGTCTTCAAGCCTTGTGCGCAAGATTACCTTGAAAGATTGAAGTCAATTCAAGATGTTCATTCTCTAAACCAATCCATTTGATTGCCTAAAAAAGACACAGATTTTGTACATCTTCATGTACATTCAGATTATAGTCTGCTTGATGGTTGTTGCCGAATGGATCGTTTGATGGACCGAGCGGTTGAACTGGGGATGTCAGCGATGGCTCTTACCGATCATGGAAATTTATTCGGGGCAGTCTCGTTTGTAAAACAGGCAGAAAAGCGAGGCATCAAACCTATAATCGGGTGCGAGGGATACCTTGTTACCGATCATAAAAATGATGAAAAACCGGGCCGGGAAAATCATAAATCTTATCACCTTGGTTTGCTTGCCAAAAATTTTGAAGGGTATCAAAATTTGTGCAAAGTAGTATCGGATGCTCATGTGGACGGATTTTACTACCGTCCACGAACTGATTTGGAGACATTGGCCGAGCATGCAAAGGGATTGATCGGGTTTACCGGATGCATGCAGGGCTGGGTACCCCAACTCATTCTTCGGGGCCAGGAACAAGAGGCCGAAGAAGCTCTTGGTCAGATGATCGAAATATTTGGAAAAGAAAATTATTTCGTTGAACTACACAATCACGGAATAGAGGAACAAGCACAACTGGTCCCGGAGTTGATAAAATTGGCCAAAAAATTTGACCTAAAAACTGTTGCCTCAAACGATGTTCATTATGTTAAGGGCGAGGATTGGGCACCACATGATGCCCTTCTTTGTATTCAGACTGGCTCGAAGTTGGATGATGTCGACCGGATGAGGTATGAAGCACGGGAATTTTACCTAAAGTCGAGGGAGGAAATGGAGGATCTTTTTAGGGAAGCACCCGAATCGATTACCAATACTTTTGCTGTTGCGGAGATGTGTGAGGTGAAACTCCCATTTGGAGAAAACAATTATCCCGTCTTTACCCTTCCTCCCGAAATTAAAACCGAGGTTTCTGATAATGTGCAGTATCTCAGTAATCTTTGTATTGAAGGCCTAAAAAAAAGATATCAGGTCGACTATCAACCTAAGGATGAGCGGGTGGAAGATGATACCCTAGACAATGAACTTAGCCAACGTCTCGATTATGAGCTCGGGGTCATTGGTAAGACCGGTTTTAATGATTATTTTTTGATCGTTGCCGACTTTATGAATTGGGCACGTAAAAATGGTGTACCTGTCGGTCCCGGTCGGGGTTCGGGTGCCGGTTGTTTGGTGGCCTATGTTTTGGGGATTACGGATATTGATCCGCTCAGGTTTGGGCTTCTTTTTGAAAGATTTTTAAACCCAGAACGGGTATCTCCTCCGGACTTCGATATCGATTTTTGTATGCGTCGAAGAGGCGAGGTTATTGAATATGTTCGAGAAAAATATGGGCGGGATTGTGTGGCCAATATTATAACCTTTGGAACTTTTGGAGCAAAGATGGTCATTAGAGATGTCGCCCGGGTACGCGATTTGCCCTATGCCGAAGCGGATAAATTAGCCAAGATGATTCCAGATGACCTAAATATTTCTCTAGAGGATGCCCTGACTAAAAGCCCGGAACTGGCCTCCGAGTACAAAAATAACCCGATCGCCAAACAAATAGTGGACACCGGTCAGATCATTGAAGGCATGGTCCGGAATTCGGGTACCCATGCAGCCGGGGTAATAATTGCTGACCGTCCTCTTAAGGAACTTGTTCCTTTGACCACTCAGGATGGCATTCTTACCACGCAATACCCCAAGGATCCGGTGGAAGAACTGGGACTATTGAAGATGGATTTTCTTGGACTAAAAACTTTAACTGTTATTTCCGAGGCCGAAACTCACATCCGAAAAAAGAAAGGATCAGAGAATTTCCGGGTAACGACTGCTCCATTGGAGGATGAGCCCACATTTAAGCTACTTAACGATGCCCGTACCATTGGAGTGTTCCAATTGGAGTCTGAGGGAATGAGGCGGTTGTGCCGACAGATGACTATCTCAAATGTGGATGAAATTATTGCCCTGATCGCCCTCTACCGCCCAGGTCCGATGGATTGGATACCCGATTATATAAAGGGCAAGGAAGATCCCTCCACTATTCAGTTTCCGCACCCCTTGCTTGAGGATGTTTGTGCGGAGACTTATGGGGTGATGGTTTATCAGGAACAAGTAATGGAGGCGGCGCGCCGAATAGCTGGTTATACTTTGGGAGGAGCAGACATTTTACGCCGGGCAATGGGAAAGAAAAAGCCGGAAGAAATGGCCAAGCAAAGAGAGATATTTGTCAAGGGTGCAAAGAAGGAAAATGGAATCGAGTCCAAAAAAGCCAATGAGATATTTAATATCTTGGAAAAGTTTGCCGGGTATGGATTCAATAAATCACACTCCGCGGCATACGGGATTATTAGTTACCAAACTGCCTATTTGAAAGCCAACCATCCGGTCGATTTTATGGCTGGTGTACTTGCCTGTGAGTTGGGCAATTCGGAAAAACTTTCCCATTTCCTCGGGGAGTGTCAAGAAATGGGTATCTTGGTGCTAGGGCCCGATGTTAATGATTCAGGTGAAAACTTTACGCCCCTCGACAGTGAGGGTGATGAACTTGGATCGATACGGTTTGGCCTATCAGCAGTTAAAGGGGTAGGGGATGTTGCCGGAAAATGCATCGTGGAAGAGCGTTTGAGGGGTGGAGAATTTACTAGTTTTAGTGATCTGGTCGAGCGGGTGGATGGAAAAGCGGTAAATAAACGAGTGCTGGAGAGTTTGATCAAAACGGGTGGGTTTGATGCATTGCATTCAAACCGTGCCGCTCTTCTGACCGACCTCGACCGGGCGATGGGGGAAGCCCAATTAAGGCGCAAAGACCGGGAGGCTGGTCAAGCCAATCTTTTCGATATAATGGGACGGGGAGAGGACGAAGAGTCCGCTGTAGAGGAAAATTTTGGGCCTAATGGTAACCAGCCTGTTCCGGAAATTGATGAGTTTCAGAAGCTTAAGTTTGAGAAGGAATTACTGGGCTTTTTTCTGTCCGGACATCCGGTTGATACAATGCTTGGACTGGGACCGCTGGTCGACTCCATTCATCCGGATGAATTTGCCAACCTTTCCGAAAAAATATCATTTCGCCTATGCGGAGTGGTGGCTGAGGTGGAAAGAAGATATACCAAGAAAGATTCCAAACCTTGGGCGAGATTCACCCTGCTGGCCAAAGAAAAAGATCTTTCCTTACCCATGTTCCCCGATGCTTATTCAAATTTTGGTGACCGTTTGCATGAGGGCGAGCTTGCGGTGGTTACAGGTGTTGCCTCGGTTAAGGACAGTGAGACCCGCTTAACGGTGGAGAAAGTGGAATCAGTTGATGAATCGCTTGGCAAAATTATCGAGGAGTCCACCTGGTTGATTGATCCAATGGATGAGGATGCAGCAAAATTCCTGGCCGATCTTCACAAAGAAAGTGAGCGGGGAAGAGGACGGTCCCGGGTAAGTATAGGTTTTGCAGAAAGTGGAGCGGAAGATGGAATGGTTGTTCAAATGGATGAACGTTTCCGACTCAGGCTTGGCTTGAAAGATTTTTCAAATTGGAGAAAACGATCATGCGTCCTAGGTGTACGTGTAAAATTATCTGAGCTTGATCCTCCTGTGGAAAGAAAATTTGGCCGTAAAGAATAATACGGCTTCCTGCTTGACGAAAAATTGAGTCAATATACGATTATCCTTTTGTCAAAAATTATGTCTATCGAAATTAAGTTACGCAAAGGTGAACCTATGGATCGTGCGATTCGTCGTCTGAAGAAAACTTTGGACCGCGAAGGAGTTATTCGAGATGTGCGGGCAAAACGCTACTTTGAAAAGCCCTCCGATAAGAAGAGAAAAGCACGTAAGGTGGCAGCGTTTACCCAAATGCTCCGCACCCGTTACGAAAAGATGTAGTTTTCGTAGGGGTTAATTAAACCCCGTTTTTTATCTCGTCATTGATGAGATAACTTCCTAGCAATAATTGACAATGTCTCAATTAGCTAAGAGGAATACAATAAGCCTACGCAGGGAGTGGCGTTTATTTGACCGTGATCATGCAAAGCCCGAAATTTTCCTCAAACTTTGCGATCGAATGATTGAAGTTGGCGAGTTCTTGCTCGCCCATGATGTTGCCCGAGCGGGGCTCAAAAATTACTCCAATCACAAGGCATTGGGTCAAAAAGCTGCCCATGCCCTATGTAAGGCGGGATCCCCTTACACAGCTACTCAAATACTCGAAGAGTTGGTATCTTCCGGAGTGAGGGACGTTGAGACTCAGAGCTTACTAGCCAGTGCCTACAAAGATCTTTGCGAAAACACTACTGACAATACAAAAAAACAACAATATGCAGATTTAGCAGTTGCACGGTACGAGCAGGCATATTTGAGCCAAAAATCATTGGAATCGGAAGATTTAAGCAACCTTTATTATCCATGCATCAATGTAGCGTTCATGCATTTTGTGTGCATGAATTATGAGAAGGCCCGTGAATATGCTGATACTGCGGCACAGATTTGTTTAAAGATACTTGAGCAGGATGAGTCCAATTACTGGGTCCGTGCAACCCAAGCTGAAGCATTTCTACTCCTCGGTAGGATAGACGAGGCCTTGGATGCATATGCCCTCGCTGTCGATTTACCAGATGCCAAGCCTTCTTATGTCGCCAGTACTCGAAAGCAGGCTTTGCAAATTAGTTCTTTATACGAAGACGAAACGATTCGTAATCGTATAAGCAACGCTTTTCCCACTCTGGGAATCGTTGCCTGTTCGGGTCACTTGATCGATACCCCAGGTAAAAGCCGTAGATTTCCTCAGGAAGCGGAACAAATTGTCCGGGCTAAAATCGAGGAAAAGCTTGATTTTATGGGGGCTACCTGTGGGTACAGTTCTGCGGCTTGCGGCACGGATATTATTTTTCTCGAAGCCATGTCTGAACGGGGCGGAGAGACCCATGTGTTTTTACCCTTTGCTAAAGAAGAGTTTATCCACACCAGTGTGGTTCGAGGAGGTGGAGATTGGGTTGCCCGGTTTCAAAAGGTACTCGATGATGCCACCTCGGTTCATTATGTTACCAATGAAGGCTACTACGGGGACGATGGCCTTTTTTCTTTTTGTAATGATGTAATGCTTGGGTTCGCATCCATGCGTAGTCGAGGTTTGGACGAAGTTCCTAATCTCCTGCTTTTTTGGGATGGTAAAGAAGGGCAAGAAGGAGGAACTGGCGATGTGGCAAAGTCTTGGCGGGAAACTTTTCAGGAGCCAACAATTATCAATTCCAATGAAGTCTTAAATCTTCTTGACCAATTAGAGGAACCCCCGATCCCCAAGGGAGATACCAAGCCAATTTTTGTTAAAAGTTTTGGTGATACAGTAACCGCTATGCGTTCTGTAAAAACCATGCTTTTTGCAGATGTCGAAGCTTTTACGCGAGTCAAAGAGGAGCTAACTGCACAATTTGTTGAGGTTTTTCATGGGGGGGTAGCCAGTATGATGCAGGAATTGAATTGTAAGCCTGAATTTGTCAACAGTTGGGGAGATAGTTTTTTTGCGGTTTTTGAAGATTTGAACGATGCTTTGAAGTTGGCGATGGCAATGCGTGATTTTTTTGGTAACGGAAACTGGCCAGAATTATCCGAAACTGGACATTTGGATGTTCGAATTTCCATGCACGCAGGTCCAGTTTATGAGGAATTTGATCCTCTCCTTAAAAAACGAAATTTCTTTGGACGCCATGTAAACCAAGCTGCCCGTATCGAACCTATCGTTCTTCCCGGTTCGGTCTTTGTGTCTGAGACTGTTGCTGCCCTAGTTTCTTATCGCTACGGGGAATTTGACTTTGAATATGCCGGGAACTTAGAACTTGCTAAGGATTTTGGAGCCTATCCAGTCTATATTTTGCAAAGAAAAGGGTACTAAGTCGGTAAATGATTCAATCCAGTTCAAAAGCACTTGGAATAACTCCTCCTTTTGAAGCCTATTCCGGAGATGGGCCCTATACTTTTGTAAGCTATGCCCATGCTGATAAGGTAATTGTTTTTGATGCCATGCGTCAACTTTTCGACCGAGGTGCCAATATGTGGTATGATGAAGGAATAAAGCCGGCTGGTGAATGGGTTGAAGAAATTGCTCATGCCATAAAAGCTTCCTCTTTATTCTTGGTTTTTATCTCTCCTAGGTCTGTGGATTCCAGGTATGTCAGGAGTGAGGTTGGGTATGCCTTGAGCGAGAACAAAGAAGTGCTCACGGTTTATGTAGAAGAAACCACTTTGCCAGCCGGTTTGTCCCTTTGCTTGCAACAATTTCAGTCCGTTTTTTTAGAAGATGAAACTTGGAGGGAAAAAGCATTGGAGACCATTTTTGAAAAAATGGATACTCCGGTCTCCTTTAGCACCGAAATTGTCGATAATGGTGAAGAAGTGGTTGATCACGGAAAAATCCTCTGGAATCTCTGGGAAAAATCGAGGGATAGACAGTTGGCCAGACGACCTATACCCACGGTTAAGAAGCCGAAGAAAACTGCAAGGAAACCCAAGGTTTCAACAAGAAAAGATCCTGAGATTGCACCCCCACGGGTTTCTGGTGCAACTAGGCATCCATTTGCGACCGATGTAGTGGTAAGCAAAGAAAAAAACTCAATTCATCGAGCAGGTGATTTATATAAAGATCCCAATGTAGGAGAATTTTCCTGGATCCCAGTTGGAGAAATTTCAATCAAGGTTCCTTATTCTGAGGAAACAAAATTGGTTCGAGTAAAAAATGGTTTCTGGATGGCCCGGTTCTTGGTCACTCAGGATCTGTATACCAAAGTGATGGGAAATAATCCGAGTTTTTATGATTCGTCTATTAGCGAGAATCCAGAAAATTTCCCGGTCAATAATGTTTCCTGGTTAGATGCGGTTTCATTTTGCAAAGCTTTAACAATTTTAAGCAAGAGTGAAGGAAAATTGCCGGATAAATACGAATTTAGATTACCCACAGAAGTAG
Organism: Opitutales bacterium; assembly: GCA_900299365.1. Taxonomy (GTDB): domain Bacteria; phylum Verrucomicrobiota; class Verrucomicrobiia; order Opitutales; family Seribacteraceae; genus Chordibacter. Next base: position 5,090 of record OMJS01000104.1, on the reverse strand, counting down.
AGTGGGAATATTCCTGTCGGGCAGGAAGCCGTTCCGATTATTATTTTGGCGATCATGCTCATGAACTCCAGGAACATGGTTGGTTTCGTGGAAACAGTCAAAAAAGATTACATCCAGTGGGTTTAAAAAAGCCTAATCCTTGGAGACTTTATGATATGTATGGAAATGTGCGCGAGTGGGTGGGGAATTCATTCGTTAATACCTTGCTTAATGATAGTGAGCAGGATGAATTTCGTATAAGCAGGGGAGGAGCTTACATGAAGTGTGCCTCCGAATGTCAATCATCTTCGAGATCGACCAATTCACTTAATCACAGATTTCGCAACCTCGGTTTTCGTCCAGTTTTGGCTCAAGTTTCTGTCTAATTAGCAGAACTTGACAGCGGGTAATTTCCGTTGTCAGTTTATCACTTGCTTGTCATATTAGTTCTTTTGAAATGAATGATAAGGACAAGAAAACCACAAGTGATAATGAGGTGTTAGACGGAAGCGATCAGTTTGCTGTACGCCAGGCAAAATTGAATGGTTTGTGCGATTCCGGAAATGATCCATTCGCGGCTAACTGGGAACAGTCCCATGTTTCAAAGGAAGCGATTGAACTCCTTGGAGAAGATGAGGAGACTGGATCCGATGTATCAGTGGCCGGACGTATAGTTGCCTTTCGTTTAATGGGAAAGGCGGCTTTTTTAAAATTGCTCGATCGGCAGGGCAAAATTCAGGCCTATGTTAGACGGGATGAAATTGGAGATGATGAATATGCCGCCTTCAAAAAGCTGGACCTTGGTGATTTTATTGGAGTGCGTGGGCCGCTTTTTCGAACCAAGACAGGTGAGGTAACCGTAAGGGCCAAGGAATACCGTCTCGTTTCAAAGTCTCTTCGTCCTTTACCCGAAAAATGGCACGGATTAAGTGATAATGACCAAATATACCGACAACGTTACCTCGACCTTGTGGTTAATGAAGAATCTCGTGAACGTTTTAAATCGCGTAGTCGAATTATCCGGGAAATTCGTGAATTTATGTGGGAGAGAGATTTTATCGAGGTAGAAACCCCCATGCTGCAATCGGTTTCAGGTGGTGCTGCCGCCCGTCCATTTCGTACTCATTTCAATGCCCTCGACTGTGATTTCAACCTTCGGATTGCTCTAGAATTACACCTCAAGCGAATGCTTGTGGGAGGATTTGACCGGGTTTTTGAGGTGGGACGGGTATTTCGTAATGAGGGACTGTCCCGTCGGCACAATCCAGAATTCACCATGCTGGAAGCCTACCAAGCATATTCGGATTACCGGGGAATGATGGAACTCACCCGTTCACTTATCCAACAGGTGGCGGAGCGGGCACTCGGTAGTTTACAAGTGGAGCGACCAGAGGGTGAGGTAATCGATCTTTCCGGAAACTGGAGGGAGGCAAAATACAAAGACTTAATTATCGATGCTGTAGGGATTGATGATTGGTTTGAGCTTCCTAAAGCTGAAAAGTTGAAAAAGACTAAGGCTATGGGAATTGAAGTAGATCCTGAGCTTGAGGATTTTGAGGTAACTAATGATGTCTTCGAAAAAGTAATTGAACATACCTTGGTTCAGCCCACTTTTGTCACCCATATACCAAAGGAACTTTGTCCGCTTGCAAAAATTACCCAATCTGACCCATCGACTATTGATGTGTTCGAACTCTGTATAAACGGTCAGGAAATCGCCCCTGCATATTCTGAACAAAACAACCCAGCGGTCCAACGGGAATCATTTTTAAAGCAGGTTGGCGAGGAGACTCAGGAGTTGGATGAAGACTTTTTGCTGGCTTTAGAGCATGGTATGCCCCCGGCTGGTGGTATGGGTATGGGGATCGATCGTTTGGTCATTTTCCTGACCAAGGCAGCGAACATTCGGGATACTATATTGTTTCCCACCTTACGCCCGCTTTAATTCCAATAGGTTCGCTTCCCAAAATTTTGAGATGAGGAAGCACGGAAATTATCGGGTAACCATCATTAAGCCGATTTGGTGGAGGCAGTTATGCTTTACCTTATTCCTTTTAGTAATTGCGTGTTTCTGTTCCTTGGTAAGCCGATTCGGATTGGTCTTCAGTTGGGGAGGGACAATGATCATGCTTGTCTTAAGTCTTCTCAGCCTACTCGATCAATTGTTTTCATGGTCTAGGCTCAAGATTAACCGAGAGGGCTTCTCTTTGCGTGGTTGGTTGAGAAACCAAAAATTTTCTCATCATGAGGTTGAAGATTTTCAGGTTCATGAATTTGCCGGAAAAAAGTTACTTGTGGTTGAATTGAAAGAAGCTGCCAGGAAATTGAGAAATTTACCCAATCAACCAGTCCCCTTTCCTTGTTGCTTTGGGCGGCCAATCGATGAGGTTCTCAAAATAGTTAGGTCAAAGATTGACCGCACTCCAAGACCGAAGAGTTAAAACAACCAAGGCTAGGCTGATCGGTTGACGGATGTCCGGTTTTTCTTCCAAATTCTCTTTGATATGCCGGTAAGTCCAATTGTCAGAATATATGTATTAATATTATTGGTTCTTTCTGGCTGTAAATCTTGGAACATAGGCACCATATTTGAAAAAGAGGACAAGTTTTCTGAATTGCGAACCTATGAGGATGATTTTGGTTCACGGGTCGAAGTATTTCTCGAGCTAGCAAAGACCGAATTGGAGGAAAATTATAAGCGAAAGAAATTCTTCATGATCCGGGAAGATCAACCCAGGCAGGTTCTTCATCCACGCAAGGATATATTTTTTCGTGAATTAATTAACACCGCCCATAAAGAAGAGAAAATATCTGAAGAACAAAAAAAACATTATCTGAAGAAATGCGACGAACTTTATGACCTATGGGACAAGCACTGGCGTAAGGCGGATCAAAAAGCTAGGCAATTGGGATTGCCCCGCTAATTAGACAGTCCGTTCTTTCTTTGTCCTAAATAAAGAGAAAAAAGCGGGTAAATAAGCTAGTCCAATGATCGCTAGCTGGGAAGTGAAGAAAGCCATCAGGGGTACGAAGGCTTTGTCCATAAATCCATAGGAATGCAATCCAACACCGAGCATATTTGTACCAAACCAAGACCATGCGGTAACCACATTGCCAAAAATAGCGAGTGCGGATAAGCCACGCACTTTGGCAATTCCCGCCCACCGGGCGTGCAAAAGAATTGCGTTCCATATGACGATGAGCAAGGCACCATTTTCCTTGGCATCCCAACCCCAAAACCTTCCCCAAGATTGATCTGCCCAGATTCCACCTAATACAGTTCCTACGAGACTAAAAAATAGTGAGAAGCAGGTAATTCCAAAAATCATCGAAACCAGGGTACGGTCCAGATCTTTTCCTTGACTAGATGATTTGACAAAAGTCCTGAAGAGCATCGAAAATACATAGGCGATCCCTAGAAAGCCTGCTAGAAAAGTTGTTGAATATCCAATCGTTATGGTAACCACATGTGTAGCCAGCCAGAAATTGGAATCGAGCACTGCCCGCATCATTTCCATGGTATCACCCGATGGATTTAGGGAAGAATCTATGCTAAGATTATGGGCAACCACAAGCCCACCAAATCCAATCAGGGACCCCATGGCGGAGGCAATTCCGAGCCTAAGAAATTTCTCAGTGAGGAAACAAAGAAGCACTGCTCCCCAGCTAATAAAAAGGGCAGATGAGTATAGATTGGTGACTGGTGGTCTTCCCTCGATATACATTCTACCGGCCAGACCAAAGGTATGAGCAATCAGAACTAGTCCGGTTAGTAGATAGGCAGAATTTAGGAGAGTAGAGGAAAGGTGATTCGGTCCGCTATCAGACTTTTTATACACCGAAACAAGCCAGGAGGCACAGGCAATAAGAAAGATCCAGAGATAGCCAATTGAGCTACGGTAAAAGGGTTCATATCCATTGTAGGTTTTCTCAAAGGGGATGGTGGTAACATCTGCTTTTGCCCGCTTATTTATTAATGATCGGATATCAGATACAGCTTGGTTAAAAGAAATACCATCGTCCGTATTATATGCTTTTCTCAATCCTTCGTAATGTTCGATGATAGGATCTACCCCTTTTCTTAATTTGATCGCTTCTGCATACTGAGCAGCAAAAAGTGCGGTTGGGTCCATTTTCAGGTTTTGACGAATAATGGTAATTTTTTCGGGTAACTCTTCATCCGTTGAGGCGACCAGTTTCTGCACCGTCGAAATAAAACGAGCGGGGTCTATCTCAGCTTTTTGTTTGGAGTCAAGAGGCTCGCTCCCGACCAGCGACTCACCAATCTTTCTCCATTTACCACCAGATTCTCCAGGTTCTGGTGGAAGGGGGAAAAACTCGGCAAATAAATTGAAGCGGGCGTAATAATCAATGAAGTACATTAACGGTCCAAGTACTTCACTGTTACCCATTTTTATTCCCCCTGGATTGGACGCAATCTGGGAAGTTATTTCCCTGAATCTACGGTATTCATTTGCCTGCGATTCGTCCGTCTCCGGATTGAAAAATAATGGCTCTAATTTACTGTGGTCATGCACCGTAGAAGATGGCGCATGTGGAGGGGGAGTGAGAGTGGTTTTAAGGTTCCGGTATAATACCAATGCATTGTATAATTCGAGGATGTTTTGGTGAAAATAATTACGATATTCCCGCTCAAGTCTGCCAGCAGCCTGAGCACTTTTTTCAATCTCTTCCACAAATGGTTCAATATCTTTGTAGGAGAAAAATTTCCCATCATTGGCCAGTTTCTTTCCGATAATCCCAAGTACCTGATCATGATCAATGAGAAATGTTTTCAGGTTATCCGCACGATTTGGGGTAAATAAAACTTCCGCTAGCCATTTAACAGCTGGTACCTCTGACCCATTTGCATCCAATGCGGTACGCTTATTGCGAAGCACCAAAAGAGTATTGCGGGCAACACTGTCTATTGGTTTGACCCGTCCACCACGGAGCACCGGGATTCGGGAAAAAGATTCCAGATCGATAGTTTCTTCAACTGAGGTTTGTTCTCCCTTGAAAAAATCAAAAATAGATAAAGGGGTGTATTTGTTGGGAAAAAATACGAAATATACCCCAGATAGAACCAGCACGAAACTGAGAGTTTTTAC
>OMJS01000103.1 GCA_900299365.1 Opitutales bacterium | reverse complement strand
CGCCGTCTCGATGCAATGAAAGCATCCTATCCTTATCAAAACCCTAATTATAAGCATGTACTTCCCGGTAAGGACAAGGTGTGCCAGCCTCTTGAAAATGGACGAAGTGGTAATATGGTCTGGGCGAAGTTTGAGGAACGCGGAACCAAGGTGATCTCTGGTCAATTGCTTTACACACTGAATGGAGGAGAAAAAAGCGAGGAATGGTACCGAGTGCCGGCCAAAGTAAAGGGTGACCGCTTGGAAGCAGAATTACCAAGAGGAACTACCCACTATGTCTTTAATCTTGTTGATGAGAATAATTTCTTGGTTTCTTACCCGCAGATGGTAGACATGTTAACCGCGGGCTCGCGTAAGCCCAAGGGTACCTATTCCATGGAAGCATTTGTGGTAAAGCAAAAATAGAAATGCTTACCGTTATCGATTTTTGAACAAACAAAAACGCCGCTTTGCGAGCGGCGTTCTTGAAACAAACTTTTAAACTGAAACAAACTGACGAAAGTCATAAGGTAAGACGCTCATCTTTTTGATTTCGTTCAAAAAAATTTAAAAAAAGATTTTGTAATCGCTGTTTTAGGTTGGAACCCCTCTTATTTTCCCGGATTGCTCCTTGCCCAACCTGGTCGAGGAGATATCTACCAAAATTGATCAGTGGAGAAAAGACACCAAGGGCTAAGAATAACCAAAAAAATAAGACCCGTGCCCTATGCGGAATGCGTACGGATTACTAAATTTTTAAAAATGGTGGCGTGCTGTTCTCTGGGTTGAGCGAGCACCTGTTCAAATGCCTCGATCAAATTGGACTGCAGATCAATCAGTTGTCGGGTGGAGAATTTTTTGACGAGACCGAGAAGACGGCCAAGAAACCAAGGGTTTTGGGAAAATACATTGAGGGTAGTCTTACTTGTAGGATCGTCAAAATGATGGGCGTGCTTGGCAGCTAATCGCTCAAGTAAATCTTTGCTCATACGATCGTGCGGATTGAGTTCTCCCCCGTCAATTAGTACCCTTAATTGAATGAGCAATCGGTTACGGTTTTGCAGGGTGGAAAGTAAGGGTCTGGCATCTTTGCCCTGAAAAAAATGACGGTCAATCGCATCCAGGGCCCAGTCCAACTGACCGGAAAAAAAGGCTTCTGATGCCTCAAAAAAATCTCCTTCCCCAAAATCAGGTACTAGGTCGATGATCATTTGCTCGGTAATCTCACCGCCCTCCCTGCCAAGATAGGACGCCAATTTCCGAGTCTCCTCAACTCCTAGCCTGGGATGAGCACCAATCTTACCTGCCAAATATTCCAATGCTCCCAGTCCAAATTTTACTTCGAGTTCAGAAGCGGTTTCTTCGACCAGTCGTCGAAATGTGACATCTTCTTTTTCACTTTTAGCGAGGTCATGGAAGTCGGAGTTTTTCTGCAACCACTTAACAAAGCTGTGCCCGCGGTGGATGGGGCAAGCGGATAAGATAACGCGGGAGTCTTCAAGTTTTTCGAGGAATTCTTTGGCAGATTCCAAGGCATCCTTTGCCCCTTTGGCGGCACCAGTCTTATTCTGATTAATGAAATTGGCTTCGCTTATCCAAACGAGTTTACCCCCACCAAAAAGAGATAGGGTAGTTGTGGCTGCTTTTGCTTCAGATAATATTCGCAACACATCGTCTACACGGTCGGCCCGGCCATCGATTATCTCACGGGATAAATCGTCTGGGAAATCTTTCGCCCAGTCGTCAAATACTTCCCTAGCTTTTTGACGGACGATGTAGTCATCATCCCCAATTATGGCACAAAGACTACTAGTCTGCATAGGTTAGGAGGAAGATTAAGAGGGGAAGATCTTATAATTCGATATTACCCACTTCTGCTGCAGCTAATACTTCTTCCATTTTGTACTTTCTGAGTTTTCTTCTCATCCAATCAAGTGCAGCTGCACTGGCCCGCCTTCTGTTCGATGCCCGGTCGCCGCGAAGATTGATCTTTTTGGCCCATACGCCGAGTGGGGAAGAATAGCCCAAGTAAATTGACCCAATGGGTAAGATTTGGGTTCCCCCTGTGGGACCGGCAAATCCGGTTATGCTCAAACCATAATCGGTACCAAACTTTTCAGAGGCAGAAGTGGCCATAGCAATCGCAATTTCCTCGCTTACTGCTCCGTGTTGTTCGAGCATAATCTCTGGAACTTCGAGAATCTGGACTTTTGCATCGTTGTGGTAGCAAACGGCTCCACCATGAAAAACTTTTGATATTCCAGGTATTTCGGTGAAGGAAGAGGAGAGTAAACCACCGGTACAGGACTCAGCCACCGCTAGTGTTTGATTGAGCGAACGAAGTTCACGGAAAATTACTTCGGCAAGCGAACGATCTCCATAGCAAACAAAATCTTCACCCATTTCCACCCTACATTGATCTCCGAGTTCATTGAGTTGTTCTTCATTTAGTATATCTGAATCTAGCGAGCTGAGCCTTAAGTCAACCATTCCTGCATGGGCACAATATCCGACCACTAGACCTGCTTTTTCAGCGAGAATTGGAGCTACTTTTTCCGCCAGCGACGATTCTCCGATCCCGGCGGTTCTTAGTTGTAAATAACAATCGATTTCGGGTAGAACACCCGCTTTTTGCAACTTGGGAATAACTTGCTCTTCAAACATTGGATGCATTTCCCTGGCAGGTCCAGGAAGCATGATCAGAATCTTTCCTTCTTTTTCTAGGTAAAGTCCAGGAGCAGTTCCGTAGGGATTGCTTAAAATTTCGGCGTTTTTCGGACGGTAGCACTGCCGGAGGTTAATCTCTGGCATTTCCCTTTCAAGTTGTTGAAATCGTTGACGAATTGCCCGTTCAACTTTGTCGTCGTATACAAGCTCTTCACCTAGGCATTCGGCAATGGTTTCTCGGGTAAGATCATCAGTGGTTGGTCCGAGTCCACCTGTGGTGATGATCAGGTCTGCCCGTTTCCAAGAATCGGCAAAAAAAGTTTTGATATCCTCGGGGTTGTCTCGGATGACCAAGTTGACGGAGGGTTCGATGCCATGATGTGCAAATTGGGAACCTAGGTATGTCAGGTGGGAGTTTTCCCGGATTCCAAGGAGGAGTTCATCTCCTAGAGTTATGGTTTCTACGCGAATAGAGGAGCTCATGGGGAAGAAAAGGCGTTTAGGTTGTGAAACGCAGGGTATGGATGTAGACTTGCAATGTTTCAATCTACGAAGGATTCTTTAGATTGCCAATGCAAAATGAGAAACATGAACTGGGGAGGGTTATTCGGGCATTGCCCCAAACATCCGGTGTTTACCTTATGAAAGACCGCTTGGGGCAGATAATTTATGTCGGTAAAGCAAAAAATTTAAAACGGCGGGTCTCCAGCTACTTTCAGGGATCCCGCAGGTTTGTCCGTGCACAACCCAAAATAGCGGCCATGGTAGAAATGGTCAGGGATATTTCTGTTCACCAAACATCTAGCGAAACCGAAGCCCTGCTACTTGAAGGGAAATTAATAAAACAGTACAAACCCAGATATAATACTGACTTTACCGATGATAAACAATTCCTGCTCGTTCAAGTAGATTTGCAAAACAAACTGCCGAGGTTTCGGTTATGTAGAAATAAAAAAGAGGATGGTTCGCATTATTATGGTCCCTTTGCTCAGGCTGGCATGCTTCGTTCCACCCTTAGTGAAATGCGTAAAAAGTTTGGCATTTTACTGGCGGATGCAAAGCCAGAAATGTTAGCGGATGGGAAGGTAAGGTTATATCAGGATGCAAGGGCGGAAATTTTTGCCGGTCATAACGAAACTACCCTGAGTGAATATCGGGAACGGGTAGATCTGGCCTGTTCTTTTTTGGAAGGCCGGACCAAAGAACTGCTCAAGGAACTGAAGGAAGAAATGGGGAAATGTGCCGAAACGATGAATTTTGAAAAAGCTGCCAAGTTGCGCGATCTTGTGGATGCCCTCGCCAAAACCATTCGCAAAACGAAGAGATTTACTAGAAACTGGCCAAAAGATGATCAACTTGAAGATATTGCTGTCAAAGCCCTTGGCGATGTTTTGGCCTTTAATGATCTTCCCCAAGTAATCGAGTGCTTTGATGTTTCCCATGTCTCCGGAACTTTTGTAGTAGCTTCGATGGTGCGATTTGTGAATGGCCGACCTGACCGCAGGAGTTATCGGAGGTTTAAAGTGCGTGGAGGCATGGGCAATGATGATTTTGGTTCCATGCATGAAGTGGTCGGCAGGCGCTATGGAAGGTTGAGAAATGAGGGGAGATCCATGCCGGACTTGATTGTGATCGATGGAGGAATTGGCCAAGTGAATGCAGCGCTGCATGCTTTCATGGATTTAAGCATACAAGCCCCGCCTCTGATCGGGTTGGCTAAGCGCGAGGAGACCATAGTTTTTGGTGATGAACGGGCGGAATTAAAGCTGCCTAGAAGGCATGCAGCTTTACGATTGCTCCAGAGATTACGGGATGAGGCTCATCGGTTTGCCAATCAATTCAACGCCGATTTGCGCAGTAAAAAAATAAGGGAATCCGTATTGGACGATTTTCCTGGACTAGGCAAGGTCAAGCGAACCTCTATTTTGGAGAAGTTTGGGTCTTTGGAAGGTTTAAAAAAGGCAACAATTGCTGACTTGAAAAAAGTCGAAGGAATAGGACCAAAATTGGCAAACCGTTTGTTCGAATTTCTTCATCAAGGCAAACGGGCCTAGAAGAACTTTTCAATAATGAGACGATTTTCCTTTTAGGCTTTCCTATTACTAGGAAGTGGGCAAGCTTGTAGGATTTGCATGAAAAAAATGGTATCCAAGTGGAAGGTAGTTTCATGGATTGTTGCAATTCTATCTGTAGCATTGGTTTTGCTGTGGACTTACATGCCCAAGTTTTTGCAGCACACAATCGAAGGTCTCATTATCGAATCGGGTGCACAATTAGAGTCTTTGAGTGTCGAAAAAATCAATCCTTGGGCCATGAAATTGTCCGGCATGAATGTATTCTCGAAAGAAGGGAACCTGTCTCTTAGGCAGCTTGATGCCAGATATGATCCAGTGGTTTTATCGAACGGGAAGTTGCATTCACTTTCCCTTACCTCTCCTATCTTGCAAATTGATATCGATAAAACTTTGAATCGATTGAATCAATCCGAGGAGAAAGGGGAAGATAAAAAAACGTTAAAGCAGCAAGCTGATGAATTTCTTTCTAATCCTCTTATGCAACATTTTCGGTTACGCGATTCATCAATCTTGCTCGCTAGCGGGGACAAAAAAATAAAGACAAAATTATCAATTGAGGGAGATTTTCATAGTGGTCTTACTCAATTACGGATCGATGGTAATCTAACGGGTTTATCTTGGTTGGGTGACCTAACCATGGTGCAGGAAGGCACCGATCTGTTCTTGGGAGGTGTTCTACAATTCCCCGATCTCTCTGTTATGCCAGATGTTTTAAACACGATCGCTGCTATCTTGGATAATGACAAGGAGCTTGATTTTAATGAATGGCTCAAGATAGAACAGGGTGCAGCCAAAGGCCAATGGACGGGGAGGGTCGAACAAGACGGAGTGATGGACCAGTTTATGGACTTCAATGTAAGTGATTTAATCGTGCAGTGCATGGGTCTAACACTGGATGTTCCTCAGGCGATATTGTTCGTGACCCCACAGTCGCCAACTTGGGTTGAATCAAACTTTTATGCCAACCTAAATTGGGGTGAAAATCTCAATATTCATGGTTTGAAAATATCTGCTAATTTCAAAGAGGGTAAACCTAGTCTAAGTGCAAGAATACAGCGTATGCGGATGCAGGGAGT
>OMJS01000102.1 GCA_900299365.1 Opitutales bacterium | reverse complement strand
CACAAAAGGTGTGCCTCTGACGAAAAGATCGTCACTCCCAAACAATGAAACTTTAAAGAAAACCCCATAAAATGCAGGATTTTAAGAACAATATAATCGGTATGCATCTTGCAACATATCGATCAGTATGAATGTTGACCCCGAAAGATTCACCGAATTAGGAATTTCTGCGATTCAGGAAATGGCTGTAGTGGCCAATCGAAATGGTCAGCAGGAAGTGGAAGTCTGGCACCTTCTTTCTGCCTTGGTTAATCAAGAGAATGGTATTGTACCTGCATTAATGGATGAAATGGGGGTGGGCACTGCCCCGGTTCAACTTGCGTTGCAACGAGAATTGAAGAATCTTCCGAAAATTGCTGGTAATGTAAACACTGCCCGTTCCTATGCATCTGCTGCCCTTACCGAAGCAGTGGAGAAAGGGCAGAATATATCTCGGGAAATGCAAGATGATTATGTTAGTACGGAACATTTGCTCCTGGGACTTGCTGCTGTGGGCAAGCCAGCAACCTTTCAACAATTTCTCAAAAATTTTGGGCTCACCCGGAAGAAGTTAAATGAAGCGATTCTAAAAGTGAGGGGAGGACAGAAGATAACTTCGAAAACCCCGGAGAGTTCCTTCCGAGCGCTCAAAAAATACGGCATTGATTTGGTTGAGCAAGCGAAAGCGGGCAAGCTTGACCCAGTCATTGGTAGAGATTCAGAAATTCGTCGGGTCATTCGAATCCTTTCGCGCAAAACAAAAAATAATCCTGTGCTTATTGGCGAACCAGGGGTCGGAAAGACTGCAATTGTAGAGGGATTGGCTCAGAGAATTGTTCGTGGGGATGTGCCCGAAGGACTTAAGGACAAGACTATTTTTACATTGGAAATGGGCTCGCTATTGGCTGGAGCCAAATTTCGGGGGGAGTTTGAGGAGCGTTTGAAAGCTGTGCTTAATGAGGTAAGTAAATCAGATGGTCGTATTGTTTTATTTATCGATGAAATGCATACCATTGTTGGGGCAGGAAAAGCAGAAGGTGCAATCGATGCTGGAAATATGCTCAAGCCAATGCTAGCAAGAGGAGAACTTAGATGTATCGGGGCAACCACCCTAAATGAATATCGTAAACATGTGGAAAAAGACGCGGCGTTAGAAAGGCGGTTTCAGACCGTCTTGGTGGAGCAACCAAATGTGGAGGACAGTATTTCCATCCTCCGCGGATTACGCGAGCGCTTTGAAATTCATCATGGGGTAAATATTCGGGATGAGGCCATGGTACAAGCGGCCGTTCTTTCCAACCGTTATGTGTCCGATCGTTTTCTTCCAGATAAAGCGATCGATTTAGTGGATGAAGCATGTGCAATGATTCGTACAGAACTTGATAGTATGCCGTCAGAACTGGATGAGGTGAGTCGACGGGTTTTGCAGCTCGAAATAGAGGAAACGGCCCTAAAGCAAGAAAAAGATAAATCGAGTAAGGACCGACTCGAGGCTTTACGCAAAGAACTGGGTAATGCCCGGGACAAAATGGAAACAATCAAACGGCAATGGGAAAATGAACGTAAAGGAATTGACGATGTGCGTGTTCTGCGTGAACAAATCGAAACGACACGTGCAGAGATGGAGCGTGCCGAGCGTGCATACGACCTCAATTTGGTTGCCGAGCTTAAGCATGGAAAACTTCCCAAACTGGAAGCAGAATTAGAAGCACTGGAAAAGATGGAGCGCAAAGAGGATTCCATCCTCAAAGAAGAAGTTACAGCTGAGGAAATTGCCGAAATTGTTGCTCGTTGGACTGGCGTGCCGGTAACCAAATTGATCGAAGGAGAAAGGGAAAAACTTCTGCGGTTACAAAATATTTTGCACGAAAGGGTGATCGGGCAGAATGAAGCAGTGGATGCTGTAACTGAAGCGATCCTGCGGGCACGGGCAGGTATTAAAGACCCTCAGCGACCCATTGGTTCTTTTCTTTTTCTTGGACCCACGGGTGTGGGAAAGACTGAACTTGCCAAGACCCTCGCAGAAAGTTTGTTCGACAGTGAAAATAATGTCGTCCGAATCGATATGTCCGAATACATGGAGAAACATTCTGTGGCTAGGTTACTGGGTGCACCTCCTGGTTATGTTGGTTATGAAGAGGGCGGGCAGTTGACTGAAGCAGTACGTCGCAAGCCTTATTCTGTTATTCTCTTTGATGAAATTGAAAAGGCACATCCCGATGTATTTAATGTTCTGCTCCAATTAATGGATGATGGTCGATTAACTGATTCTCAGGGTCGCACTGTAGATTTCAAAAATGTGGTCGTGATCATGACTTCCAATGTGGGCAGCCGTTATTTGCAGGACAATCTAATAGATGATGAAATTTCCGAATCGTCTAGGGAATCAGTGATGGCGGAATTGCGAGATCATTTTCGTCCCGAGTTCCTCAACCGGATTGATGATGTGGTTCTATTTAAGCCCTTATCTTTGGAGGAAATTACTTCTATTGTTGATCTTCTTCTGGAACGCCTGAATCAAAGACTGGCTGACAGGAAAGTGACCATAGAGTTTACTGATGCCGCAAAAAAGTGGATCGGGGAAAAGGGCTATGATCCGACCTATGGAGCCCGTCCACTTAAGCGATTTCTCCAAAAACAAGTGGAATCACAGCTAGCCCGGGCCCTGATCGGAGGAGAGATCAATGAAGGTAGCCTTGTGTCCTTTTCTGTGAAGGATGACAAACTGGTTTTGAAAACTTCCTAATTATTCTTCCCTTGTTTACTGAAAGAAAGAACGGTTTGTCCGATTACAGTGTGGTTGATCCGTACAAAAATAAGTGCATATACCAGTCCACCGAGCCATGTTTGCCAAGCGAGATTGCTGCTTAGTTCAAGTCCGTAATCAATCAATAATTTTTTCATTAGGACTTTGGTCACAAAGACGGCAAAGAGGGAGACTGTGAATATTGCCCAAAACAATTTGTTGAATCGTTGCTGAAAGATTTTTGATATTTCTGAGGGAGCAAACCCAAGATATATGAGGTTGCGAGCAATCTCTTTAGATTGCGCCATCATCAGGCGAAAACTACTGGTAAAGGTAGCTAGGGAAAGTAAGGAGAGCAAACTGCCCAACCCTGCAACACTCCAGGAAACGATCCTGACTGCTTGATTAATCCAGTCGAATTTTGGTTGTTCTCGGTTTGTTTCATAACCGATTTTTTTGACTGATTGAAAAAAAGCATCCCCCGAGGAATGATCTAATTTTACAATTAGCCGAGAGGGATCCTCCTTGGCGGTTTTTTTATCTTTAACTTCCCTAAATTTGAGTTTTTTTTCAGGCTTGGTGATTTCCGAAACAATCATAATCGTATCTCCATTTTTTTCCCTTTCTTTGAGACTCCTCAAAGAAACGGGAGGACCATTAATTTCATCGTCTTTCCAGACAAAAAAAAATTTTTCATTTTTCTGAAGACCATAACGGTCATTTGCCCATTGCAAAAATTGTTCAGGTACTAAGACGCTGTTAATTCTTTTACTAAAGGCAACGAACTTGCCCACCATGCGAACTGATTGGTTTTCACCAATAAAAATTTCGATGGGCATGGAAGATGCAGATTCCATAGAGAGGGCAGGGTATTCACTCCTGGACGGAGCCAGTCCAAAGTTCCATAAGTCTAGGTAAAATTTGGGAACCATAATAGGCACAAATGATTGGTTTTCCTCCCATTTCCATTCTTCTGGTTTTAGATCGAGGAACCTTTCGGAGATGGACTCGAAAAATAAATCTGCCCGGGCAGCCGAACCCAATCCAATCTTCCCGGCTGGCCAAATATGTACGGTCACCGGGAAATGATTTCGTGAAAAACCGCCTATGTCCGAGACTCCGGGAAGATTACTAATTTTCTCCAATTCATCGGGTTTAAAGGCTTTGTCCGCCTGGTTAAAATTTTGAAGCAAACCCCCTTTTACTTTCTTGTTTATTGTAATAAAGTCCCCTGTTTCTTCAGGGTATATGTTTTGAGAATCTAGATAGATCTGTAAGGCGAGAATGATTAAATAAGAGCCAAGCAAACATCCCAGAGATGCGATAATCAATGTTTTACCTGGAGATCGGGTGAGCAGACACCGGTCGAGCAGAGAGGCTACAGTTGATCTCATAGGTAAAGCATAGTTCCCCCACTTATGGGTCCCTCAGGTTGCAAGGAAGTAAAAATAAGACCAGCCTCTTTTGCCTGCACGGATTCCTGAATTAAATCAGCCGCTTCCCTGGCAATAACCTCATCTAAATGACTAAAGGGTTCATCTAGCAATAGCCAACGAAATGGCTTTCTCAAGCAACGTACAAGTGCAAACCGTTGACATTGCCCAAGAGATAGTGTGGCCACCTTGCGGTCCAGCAGGTGAGTAATTTCCAACCGTTCACACATCACTTCAAACCCGGGTGATTCAGGATCAATCCGAGGTAATAATTCGAGATTTTCCCTGGCACTTAAGTTTCGAAATAGCCGGAGGTCCTGAAAAAGAAGGGAAAGTTTATTTGCCCGCAGATCCAACCATTGGTTCATGGAATAGGATGGGGCTTCAATTTCTCCAATCTTACAAATCCCTTCATAGTCTGACCGTAAGCCGTAGATGATGTGCAATAATGTGGATTTACCTTTGCCTGATTTTGCCACCACCTGGACGGTTTGACCCAGTTCTAAGTTGAGCTCCTCGCCCCATACGCCAGAGGATGAAATTAGGGGAGTCGAAACAGGCTCTGGGGCAAGGTGTTTGAGATGAATTCTCACCTGATTAATTTTAGAACATTATTTCCCAGTAAGTTATCAAGATGAGCATCCTCTATCGTGATTGAATTTTTGAACTGAGTAAGAAAGGTTAAAAAATCCGGTTTGTTGGTGGTTGCTGGGTAAATTCTTAGTGGATAATCCGTACCCCAAAGAATTCTCTCCGTTCCCACACAATCTATGAGTTTTTGATAAACATCCTGCGGATAGAGCAGGGGACACGCGGCGAGATCGAAATAAAAATTATCCGGAATGTAATTTTCAAGGGCATAGAGAGCACCAGCATGTGCCAAAATTATCTTAAGATCGGGCAGTTCATTGGCCAGCCAAAGAAAGTCACCCATAGGGGTATGAACTTTGCCTGGATATTCTCTCCCGTTGGGATCGGTTACATGAAAATTGACCGGCCAGCCATTGGAACATGCAAATTCCATCGCCACCATCCATTCTTTGTCCTGCATTGAAAATCCCTGTGCCCATGGATGAGATTCCCCAATTCCCTGGAATCCATCTTCCCGTGCACAGGCTAAATATTCGGAAAGATTTGAAATACCGGGCCTCAGCGAAAGAAAGGCAATAAATCGATCGGGGTCTTCTTGAATCCATTGACGGTACCAGTTATTCGCCTCCACACAAGTTTGATGGTTTTCCCAATACCACCCGAGAAGAATGCATTGATCAATTCCAGCTGCATCCATATCTGCCAGCATTGTTTTGCGGTTTGACCACCCCTGTAAACTTGGTCGGTTTTTGGGCGTGACCATCCTGAGCCAACTATCCTCTCCCGTACGGTGGGCAAAGGAAGCAGGGTCGGCAATGATTTCATCCGGGTATCGGTGAGTATGGGCATCGATGATCATACAAAGTACTATTCCGTGCAATCTCGGGCTTTGGGTAAAGCCCAAAAGAAGGGAGGGGGAATCAGGATTTCTTGGCCGCTTCGCTGATGGCCAGTTTGCGGGTCAGGGTTGCTTCGATGAAAGCGGCAAACAAGGGATGTGCTTTGGTCGGCTTGGATTGAAATTCGGGATGAAATTGAACGGCAACAAACCACGGATGGTCTTTCACTTCCACAATCTCTACTAGATCGCGATCTGGATTTACTCCGGCAACAATCAACCCGGCATGCTCCATCTCCTCGCGGTAGGTATTATTGAACTCGAAGCGGTGACGGTGCCTCTCCGAAACCTCCTCTTTATCATAAGCCAGTCGGCTGGCTGTACCTGGCTTAAGTAGGCATGGACAGGCACCCAGTCTCATGGTTGCCCCTTTGTCCGTAACCGTTTTCTGATCGTCCATGATATGAATGACTGGAGTGTCGGTATCAGGATCAAACTCTGTACTGTTAGCATTTTCTTTACCCAGAACATTACGGGCAAAATCAATCACTGCTATCTGCATCCCAAGGCACAACCCAAAATAAGGAATATTTTCTTCCCGGGCATACTTGGATGCAAGAATCTTCCCTTCCGTTCCCCGATCGCCAAACCCACCGGGAACTAAAATGCCGTCTAATCCGCTAAGATGTGCATCAGGTCCGTCGCGCTCGATCGCTTCAGCATCCAGATGTACTACTTCCACCCCAGTGTCATTCCTTATGCCTCCATGTACTAGGGATTCATTGACAGAAAGATAAGAGTCCTGCAGGTCAACATACTTTCCGATCATCCCAATTTTAACTTGATGCTTTGGGTGTATCAATCGGTGTACCACCTCTTCCCACTCATCCAGTTTAGGGGCGGGTGCATCGAGTCCGAGAAACCGGGTAACCAGTTTGTCCAGACCTTCCTTTTTTAACATATGCGGGAGTTCGTAGATTGAATGGGTTACATCCATTTCCTCAATGACCGCCTCTTTCGGTACACTGCAAAATAGGCTGAGCTTTTCCCGAATTTCCTCAGTGATTGGCTGCTCAGTCCGGCAGACCAAAATGTCTGGCTGGATGCCAATTTCTCGTAGTTTTGCAACACTTTGCTGAGTTGGTTTAGTCTTTAATTCCCCGGCTGCTCGCAAACTGGGAAGTAGGGTCATATGAACAAAGAGAACATTTGCTTTCCCCACTTCACTAGCAAACTGACGCATTGCCTCGGTAAAAGGCACCCCTTCGATATCGCCAATGGTCCCTCCAATTTCAGTAATTAGAACATTAACCCCTTCTCCGGCGGCGTAGATTCGTTCCTTGATTTCATTGGTAACATGAGGAATGACCTGGACAGTCTTACCTAGGTAATCCCCCCGTCTTTCCTTACGAATGACAGATTCGTAAATTTGTCCACTGGTCAGGTTGTTGAACCGACTTAGTTTACCCGAAGTAAACCTCTCATAATGCCCCAAATCGAGGTCTGTTTCAGCCCCGTCATCAAGCACATATACTTCCCCATGCTGGAACGGACTCATGGTCCCTGGGTCTACATTTAAATAAGGGTCAAATTTTTGGATACGAGTGGTCAGTCCACGCTGTTCAAGAAGGGCACCAAGGGCACCAGATGTTAATCCCTTTCCCAAGGACGAAACCACCCCGCCAGTTATAAAAATATATTTCATTTTCCTTTCACAACAATATTTATCAATGACGTAGGAAAGAAGGGGCTGGCAACTAAGATTTATTCACTTTTTATATAGTTCTTTTAGTTTGGGGGCTTGGTATTTGTGTTTGCGCAATTATTAATTTTGCTAATTCTAAACTCTAATACCTTAAATCTCCCCCTCTTTTCTCTCGTCATCTACTTGAGTGGATAGAAAATCTTTCTATAAAATAGATTAGTTATGCAATCCTCTTTGTTCAAAAAATATTTAATGGCCCTGACTGGGATCGTCCTCGTCGGGTTCGTTTTTGTCCATATGGCTGGTAACCTACAAGTTCTCCTTGGGCAGGAAGCAATCAATGCCTATGCCCATGCCTTGCAAAACCTGCCTGCCCCCATCCTGTGGGGTTCGCGCTTATTCTTGCTTGTCTGTGTATTGATCCACGCTATTACCGCATACCAGTTAATCAAAGAAAACCGTGCTGCCCGACCACGCTCCAATGAAGTGGAAGTGACCAAACGGGCGGGGTGGTCCTCCCTTCGTATGGGACTGACCGGTTCGCTGATGCTCGCTTTTATTGTTTTCCATCTCCTTCACTTTACCATCCGTACGATTTTTCCTGAATATAATGACTTAAAAACTACAGTCGGTTCACCCGATGGTTCTGAAATTCATGATGTTTACAATATGATACTTGCCGGCTTTCGTGTAGATGCCATTGCGATCTTTTATGTTATCTGCATGTTTTTACTATGCCGACATCTTGCCCACGGCGTTTCGAGTATGTTTCAGACACTAGGTCTTAGGTCGGAAAGCTGGCGTTCTCGACTCGACCTATTTGCTTCTGCCTACGGCTGGATTATTTTTTTTGGATTTTCGATCATCCCCGTTCTGGTGATGGCCCAAAAATATGGGTTGGTCACTTGCCTTGAGTCATCTTGTGGATCTTCTTGCTCTGCGAACCTTTAAATCTATCCATCTCATGAATCTCGACTCCAAAATTCCTGAAGGTCCCCTTCCAGATAAGTGGGAAAACCATCGGTTTTCCTCCAAATTGGTTAACCCGGCAAACAAAAGAAAATTTAACATCATAGTAGTGGGTTCAGGTTTAGCTGGAGGATCTGCCGCAGCCACCCTTGGCGAGCTTGGATATAATGTGGATTGTTTTTGCTATCAGGATACTCCTCGTCGAGCTCACTCAATTGCGGCACAGGGTGGAATCAATGGAGCCAAAAATTACCAAAATGATGGAGATAGTGTTCATCGACTCTTCTACGATACTATCAAAGGGGGGGATTTTCGTTCACGCGAAGCCAATGTTCATCGACTCGCCCAGAACAGCGTAAATATAATCGATCAGTGTGTAGCCCAAGGTGTTCCTTTTGCCCGCGAATACGGCGGACTGTTGGCCAATCGTTCTTTCGGGGGTGCTCAAGTAAGCCGTACCTTTTACGCCCGTGGTCAAACCGGTCAGCAATTGCTCCTTGGTGCATACAGTGCCTTGAGCCGTCAGATTGCTTCTGGTCAAGTAAAGATGCATGTGAGGCAGGAGATGCTCGACCTCATCGTTATCGATGGTCACGCCAAAGGTATTATTACCCGAAACCTAGCCACCGGAGAGTTGAAAGTATGGACTGCAGACGCGGTCCTTCTTTGCACCGGTGGGTACGGCAACGTTTACTATCTTTCCACCAATGCAATTGGTTGTAATGTGACTGCCACCTTCAGAGCGTACCGCCGGGGTGCTGGTTTTGCCAATCCATGCTTTACCCAAATCCATCCCACATGCATCCCAGTATCTGGTGATCATCAATCTAAGCTGACTTTGATGTCCGAATCATTGCGCAATGATGGCCGTGTATGGGTACCCAAAAATGCGGAAGATTGTGGGAAAGCACCTTCGGAGATTCCTGAGGATGCCCGAGATTATTATTTGGAGCGCAAATACCCAAGCTTTGGCAACCTCGCACCTCGTGATATTTCCAGCCGTTCAGCTAAGGAAGCTTGCGACGAGGGACGGGGAGTAGGACCTGGCGGTCGTGGAGTTTATCTCGATTTTGGAGATTCGATCAATCGTCTAGGAGAAAATACGATCCGCGAGCGCTATGGTAACCTATTTGAAATGTACGAGCGGATTACAGGGGAAAATGCTTACCAGCGCCCCATGCGTATTTATCCGGCCATTCATTACACCATGGGGGGGTTGTGGGTAGATTATAACTTGATGAGCAGTATCCCTGGATGTTTTGTATTAGGGGAGGCAAACTTTTCTGATCATGGAGCGAACCGATTGGGTGCGAGTGCTCTGATGCAGGGATTGAGTGATGGATATTTTGTCATCCCATATACCATTGGAAATTATTTGACCACGATTAGTCCTGGTGGGATTGATCCGGAAGGGGAAGCTGCCCGCGAAACTCTTGAGTCCGTCAAGCAAAGGGTCAGCCAAATGGTCTCTGCCAAGGGGAAACGTTCTTCCCGTTCCTATCATAAAGAACTTGGACAAATTATGTGGGAATACGCAGGTATGGCCAGAAACGAGCCAGGTCTCAAAAAAGCAATCGGTCAGATCCAAGATTTACGGGATGATTTTAATAAAAACCTGCTGGTTACCGGGCACGGAGAAGAATTAAATATGGAACTGGAAAGATCCGGCCGGGTGCGTGATTTTCTTGATTTTGGAGAATTGCTCTGCCGCGATGCCTTGGATCGTAATGAATCCTGCGGTGGTCATTTCCGCGAGGAATTCCAGACAGAGGATGGAGAGGCCACCCGTAATGATGATGATTTTGCCCATGCTGCGGTTTGGGAGTTTAAGGGCGATGGAGAGACTCCCGCCCGTCATGAAGAAGATTTAAAATTCGAAGAAGTTAAACTCGCGGTGCGCAGTTACAAATAAGGAAAGATTCCCATGAAATTATTTCTTAAAGTTTGGAAACAGGATGGTCCGGAAAACGAGGGCCGTTTCGAATCTCATGTGCTTGATGGTGTGTCCGAAGACTCTTCATTTCTAGAAATGCTCGATCAATTGAATGAGCAATTATTAAATGAGGGCAAAGAACCGATCGCCTTTGATCACGATTGTCGTGAGGGAATCTGTGGTACTTGCTCCCTCAATATTAACGGCTTTGCACACGGACCAGAAAATTCCACTACCACTTGTCAATTACACATGCGTAAGTTCGAGGATGGTGACACCATTACCATTGAGCCTTTCCGAGCCAAGGCTTTTCCTGTGGTTAAAGATCTTGTGGTTAATCGTTCCGCTTTTGATAAAATAATTCAAGCCGGTGGTTTTATTACAGTGCGTACCGGTAGTGCTCCCGATGGCAATGCATTACCTGTCCCCAAAAAAGATGCTGATTTGGCGATGGATGCAGCACAATGTATTGGTTGCGGGGCCTGTGTTGCATCGTGCAAAAATGCATCCGCTATGCTTTTCACCTCCGCCAAGGCAGGACATTTAAACATGCTTCCCCAAGGACAGGCAGAAAAGGATAGCCGGGTTCTTAACATGGTGGCGGCAATGGATGAGGCAGGCTTCGGGAATTGCCGAAATTACGGTGAATGTTCAGCCGCTTGCCCTAAAGATATTTCCTTGGATTACATCGCTAAGTTGAACCGCGATTACGCCAAGGCAAAAGTCAAAAAAGTTTTCTCCTAATTCCTCAATCGGTCTTGGGGTCCGAGTATTACCGCAAATAGGGATTGCCCGAAATTCCCTCCTTTGGGATGATGTTCCCATGGCAGATAACGGAAAACAGGTCACTTGGGGAGGACGTTTTAAGGATGGTCCCGATGGGTTGATGCTCGCCTTTGGTGAATCGGTATCCTTCGATCAAAGGCTGGCCCCTTACGATTTGCAGGGCAGTCTGGGTCATGCCTCCATGCTTTTGGCTGTGGGTATTCTTAATCAAGAAGAATTTAATCAAATCGAAAAAGGACTCAAAGAGTTGGCTGATGAGGTTAAGTCAGGTACCTTTGAATGGGATATTGAACTGGAAGATGTTCATATGAACCTGGAGCAGGCCTTGCGTATAAAGACTGAAGCAGCTGATAAATTACATACCGGTCGGAGTCGGAATGACCAGGTGGCCACCGATGTCAGGTTATTTTTTAAGGATGCATGTTCCCAACTGAGGGAAGGAATCGAACAGGCAATGTCCGCTTTATTAGCATTGGCCAAAAAACATGCAGCTACCCCCATTCCTGGATATACTCATTTGCAACGTGCCCAACCAGTCACCGTGGGTCACCACCTGCTTGCTTATGTGGAGATGCTTGGTCGGGATCACGAACGTTTTTCCAGTGTGGCCAACCATGCCAATGTCTGTCCACTTGGTTCCGGTGCGATTGCCGGTTCCACCCTTCCTCTCGACCGGTCGCTAGTCGCTAAGGCTCTTGGTTTTGTGGATGAGTGCGGAGAACCTAGGTTAACCCCAAACGGAATGGATGCTGTGGCAGACCGGGATTTATTTGTCGAATTTGCCTCTGCTTGTTCGCTCTGTTCCATTCATCTTTCCCGGCTTGCGGAAGACCTTATTCTTTGGAACTCCTCCGAATTTGACTACCTTCGTTTACCCGATGCCTTTACTACGGGATCCTCCCTCATGCCTCAGAAAAAAAATCCCGATTGTTTTGAACTGATCCGGGGAAAAACCGGTCGGGTTATCGGTAATCTGACCAATCTATTGGTCACAATCAAGGGATTGCCCCTAACTTACAACCGTGACTTACAGGAGGACAAGCCTCCGGTCTTCGATAGTTTTGAACAACTTGGTATTTGCCTGGCCGTAACTGCTGGTGCTCTAGATGGGGCAGAAATTAGGGAAGAAAACTGCAGTTCTGCGGCATCCGATCCCTTGCTTCTTGCTACCGATCTGGCGGACTATCTGGTGGAACAGGGAGTGCCTTTCCGCCAGGCACATCATGTAGTGGGCTCTCTGGTCGCACGGTCCGAGGAATTGGAGATTCCCCTTCCTCAACTATCTGATGAAGATGCCCAGTCAATCTGCCCCCAAATAAGCAATAATTGGCGGGATGTTTTTGATCTTTCTCGTGCTTTTTCCAAGCGGGAAAAGCCTGGTATGCCGGGTCCTCAACAGGTACAAGGCCGGATAACATTTTGGGAAGGAATTCTAAACTCTTGAAGATTTCGGACTCCCGGATCCCGGGTGTCTTTTTTCTCGGGCTTTTTTTCCTCAGTTCCTTGTTTGCCGAGAGAACATGGACGACTACGGAAGGAGGGCGGACCGTGGGCGAACTCATTTCCATAGATGGGGAACAGGTTACACTTTTAATTGAGGGTAGGGAATATATCTTTCCTGTTTCCCGGTTTTCTGCACCCGACCGTGCCTACTTACAGAATTGGCAAAAAGAGGAAAGGTGCGGAGTATGCCGAAAGAAAGTGGGCGTGGAAAAAATGCAGGCAGGCGAGCGGGTATTTCACTCGAAATGTTTTTCCTGCCTAGTTTGCGAACGTCCCTTTCTCGACCGCCAACCAATCCGGCGAGATGAATGGGGAGGTATGGTACATTCAGAGCATTTTCGCCATGCCCACTCCTGTGGTTCCTGTGGTCGATTATTTTCGGCAAAACGAGCAAAGCTTGAACAAATCTATGCAGATGGCCGGGTAAGTTGTTTGGTTTGTTTACGCGAATCAGTTAACGATGTGGCAACTCTTGATGCTGTGGCTAAGCGGGTACGGGGAGGAATGGCCGAATTGGGATTGCCCACTCCTGTCGGTCCATTGACCATGCGGTTGGTCGATCAAAAAACCTTAAACCAGGAAGTCGAACGTGTGCATGGCCGGGGCAGTCTTCGCGGATTAACCCTGACCACTTTTCGTACCGTTACTGGTGGTCCCAAGGCGGGTACATCTTTCACCCATCAAGTCTGGGTTCTTGCCGGATTGCCTGTGGTTGAATGTGTATCGGTACTGGCTCATGAATTTGGACATGTTTGGTTAAACGAAAATTTTATCGATATGTCCCCGCCTTCAGTTGAAGGTTTTTGTAATTTGTTATCCATGCATGCATTAAATAAAGACACTAGTAAACTAGCCGATATTTTGCGCAAAAATTTAGCGATGAGTGAAGACCGAGTATACGGTCGGGGTTTCCGGGAGATGGATAAAAAATTACAAAAGCTTGGTTGGCCCGGGTTGATCCGCGATCTGTCCACCCGCCGAGTCCCACTGAGCAAACGGGCAAGATAAAATTATAAACAGCTCAGCGTTGGCCAAACTCCAATGCCTTGAGTAAATAACCATGTACCTTAGTGGCGGGTAGAGGTTCAGTGGACGGATGCACGGAGTGACCAAAAATAATAGGCCAGTCGAGAGGGTCTTGCGGGCGTATACCATGCGTGCCCCGCACGAGCGTAGGATCGAGGGGAATAAGGTCCATGAAAATACGGAAGCCCAATTTTTTGGCCAATAATTTCCCTCCAACTTTCAACATTGGAAAAGCAATGGATGGGTCCAGATACAATTCTGCCGGGTCATAGCCGTATTTCCGGTGCACATCTATACAACGAGCAAAATCAGGGGCAAGGGAATCATCCAGCCAATGGTAGTAGGCAAACCAGGTATCTTCCTCCGCCAATAAAATAAGATCACCAGCCCGGTCATGATCCAGTCCATAAGCATTCCGCTCAGTTTCACTGAGTACTTTGGACACCCCATCCAATCGTTCCATCTCCTGGCGTACCTGCCGTTTAAAGGCTTCGTCTTTGCGGTTCAGGTAAATATGGGCGATCTGATGGTCGGTCAGAGCAAAAGCATCTGATCCACCACAATCAAGGTATTCCAGTCCTAGTTCATTCTTTATATTTAACCAGCCCATTTTGCGTAAGGCTCGGTTGGGATAGCTCACTCGTTTTGCCTGGGTAAGTCCATATTCCGAGAGTATGACGACTTTTACATCCCGGGACTCATAAAAGGAGAGCAAGTCCCCCACTAAGATATCTAGTTCCTGAATTGCCCGCTCAGCCTGCGGGGAGTTTGGTCCGTATCTTTGTAGATCATAGTCCAAGTGGGGTAAGTAGACGAGCGATAGATCGGGGGACTCCCGTTTTTCCAGCCATTTGGCGGATTGAGCAATCCATTCACTCGAGGGCAGTCCGGCACGCGGGCCCCAGAATGAGGAGAAGGGAAAATTACCCAGATCTTTTTTAACCTCGTCCCGAATATTCAACGGGTGTGCATGAATATCAAAAGTCTTTAATCCATCCGATCGGTAGAGTGGGCGTGGAGTGATGGAGAAATCCGCACTGCTATACATATTAAACCACCAAAACAAATTGGCGGTGCGAAAATGTGGTCGTTCCTTGCGGATGATTTCCCAAACCTTTTCTCCCACCACCAAGCGATTGGATTGTTTCCAAAAGTGATGTTCATTAAGGGTGCGGTCATACCACCCATTTCCCACAATTCCATGCTCGTTTGGTTTTTTTCCGGTCAAATAAGTGGCCTGTGCCGAACAGGTTACAGCCGGAACAACGGGATCGATGACCTGAAGACCTCCCCCTTTTTTTTTAATAAATTGGTTGAGATGAGGGGTAAGATCTCCAAGTGCTCGTTTACACAACCCTACTAGGTTGAGCACAGCCAATCGGGTGCTCTTTCCCGGGTTTTTCATCGCCTGTAATTAGGCCTGAAGGGTAGCGAGCGAACGGGTACGCAAATCATTAATCGAATGAAGTACCTGTGCATCGTCCATTTGGTGGACCTCTACACCCTGTCCAAGTGCTTGGATCAAGGTGATGGTGAGCTTGCCTCCAAGGTGTTCACGAAATTCTTCTAGTCCGTCTAGGATAATCGATCCACCATCTTTGTTCTTTGCGTGCAGCAAGGAATGATAAATTTCGAAACCCAGTGCCTGCAGCAGGGTGAGTACCCGCTCGGCTGCCTCTTGTTTGAGCAAGCCAATGCGTGTGCAATAAATCACATCCGCTGCCAGTCCAATTGCCACAGCATCTCCATGCCCAACTTCGAAATCGGACATCGGTTCCAATTTGTGGGCAATCCAATGTCCAAAATCGAGCGGTCTTGCTGACCCCCGCTCAAATGGATCTCCAGATCCAGCAATATGATCGAGATGCAGGGCAGCACTCCTGCGGATTAATTGTTCCATCGGAGTTTGTTCGAACTTGGCAAGGCTTTCCGCCCGTTCTTCTATCCATTCAAAAAAAGCACGATCACGAATCAGGGCGACCTTCATAGCTTCTACATAACCAGCCCGTTTCTGAGAATGAGGAAGGGTACGAAGGAAAGAAAAATCATTAATCACTGCATCTGGCACCGCAAATGTACCGACCCAATTTTTTTTGCCAAAAAAATTGATACCGTTCTTCACCCCAACTCCGCCATCCCCCTGACTTAGGGTAGTGGTGGGAAAACGTACTAAACGAACACCCCGATGGGCGGTGGATGAAGCAAAGCCAATCAGGTCGAGGGCGGCACCCCCTCCAACAACCAAAACATAGGAGTGACGACACATGCTGTGTTGGTTCAAATCTGACCAGATTGACTCAACAAATTTCCAGTCATTTTTTGCCTCCTCGCCACCCCGGACGAACTTGGGCGGGCAAACGAGATTTAATTCCTTATTGTGTTTTTGAAAATATTTCTCCACAAGGTCAGGTAAGTTTGGATTGCCGTCAAGTATGCCCTCATCCAGGTAGAGAATTACTTTGGTCCTCTTTCCTGTTTGTTCATTCTTGAGAAGATCGGAAAGAGTGGAGTTGTCCAAAGCAAAGCTATCACGGGTAAAGAAGACTTCGTGGGAAAAGTCCAACCGTACATTCCGGCTAATGGATGAGTAATTATTGGGCATAAGACAATTTACTAATCTAGAAGAGCTCTAAGTTGCCGCAAACTTCTTTTGTAGAATATGAGCAATTGTTCCGAGGAGGACACAGGGCCCAACCAGGAGCGGCGCATGGAAAGAGAGGAGTGTGGCATCCACCGCACAAATACCTGCGAGTAATCTGGAAACCCCTATGCTCACGGACCCCTCTGTTGGTTGCCTCATCTTAAGAATTGCAAAAAAGGCCACTCCTCCAGCAAGTAGTCCAACCAAGTTGACCAGAAATACCCGTATCGGATCGAGATTGTTCCACAAGACCAAATAGGCAAGAGCGAGCATGGGTACTCCAAAGAGGAACAAAATGGGCATGCGGTCAATCAAGCGGTCGGTGACTTCCTCTTTTTGCCTGTTTGATTCAGTACGGGCATACCATGATATTCCCACGACATATAGCCCCACAGCGACTGCCCAGACATAGAGGAGCGGGGCAGGGCTCATTCCGGAAGCAGCTGTTCCTGCGGTTATCCATAAAAGGGTCCGGCATCCACCCATAAATAAAATGCCCCAGGCGGTTTTTTTATGTACCCAGTCATAGACAAGGATACACAGGAGCAATGCCAGGGACCATTCCCACGAACATCCAGCTCCGGCAACCATTGTATATCCACCAACAAGAAGTTGTAAAATTCCGACCACCCACGCTTGGGTAATTGAAATCGTACCACAGGGAATGGGGCGTTCAGTCCGGTACTGAAGGTCAAACGCATGGTCACATGCATCGTTGAGGAAACAACCGCCCGCGTAGATCAGGCTTGCTCCGAGGACGAGCCAGGCAAGCGTGCTCAGATTAAAAAATGTCATATCCGTCCAATCCGGCATCCAGCGGAGGGAGGGTCCGGCACCGGCATTAATTGCCCAGGCGGCAATTACATTGGTCCAGATTGTGGGCAGGTTCGCTCCCCGGGCCATCCCCATCCAGT
>OMJS01000101.1 GCA_900299365.1 Opitutales bacterium | reverse complement strand
TTTGCTTCCGGGCGTGCTGCCGAGGAACTACCCAAAATTGCTCAGGGACATCAGGTAAATATTATTTTGTACGGTCGTTGCTACGATCCCGCAGGTATTGCCACCCAGGAAGCGGTTGAAGAAACCTGTGATTCAGCAGGCATCGCCACGGAATCCTTCAACTCATCCCTTTTACAGGAACCATGGGAGACCAAAAATGGAACAGGTAAGCCCTTTCAGGTATTTACTCCTTATTGGAGAAAGTCCCGCCCCATCATTTACCGGGAGCCCGCCTCATACGACTCCAATAAACTTAGTTTTGCCAAAGAAATTTCCTCGCCATCCGATCTTGCAGAACTTGGTCTGCTCCCCGAGCATTCCTGGCACCATAAACTGAGCAACCACTGGGAGGTATCCGAAGCCGCGGCTCATCAACAAATCGAACGAACGGTAGATGAGGTTACCCATTCTTATGCGACCCGAAGGAATCATCCATCCGTGGATGGCACCTCCCGTCTCTCGCCCTACCTCGCCTGGGGTCAGGTAAGCCCCCGCCAGATTTGCCAGGCTGTTCTGCAGGCGGAGAATGAGGGTAGCCACCGGGGAGAAAACAAATTTCTGGTGGAGATTGGATGGCGCGAATTTTCCTACCATTTACTCTATCACTTCCCCGATATTCCTGACCAACCACTACGCCCCAAATACGCCAGTTTCCCATGGTTGGACGATCCGGATAATTTGAAACGCTGGCGATTTGGTAAGACTGGATACCCGATGGTGGATGCGGGCATGCGTCAGCTCTATGAGACAGGATGGATGCACAATCGGGTACGGATGATCGTGGCCTCCTTTTTAGTTAAACATCTGCTTCTTCCCTGGCAGGAAGGAGCACGCTGGTTCTGGGACACATTGGTGGATGCCGATCTCGCCAGTAATACGCAGGGTTGGCAATGGGCCGCTGGGTGCGGGGCGGACGCCGCTCCCTACTTCCGTATCTTCAACCCGATAACTCAGGGGGATAAATTTGATGCCCGTGGAGAGTATGCCAAGCGGTGGATTCCGGAACTGGAAAAAGTTCCTAAGAAATTTGTTTTCAGTCCATGGACTGCCTCTTCCTCAGTACTCGCAGAAAGTAATCTGGAATTGGATGGCAATTACCCGGCACCCTGCGTGGATCATTCCGAAGCCCGGGTTCGTGCCCTTGCTGCCCTTGCCACGCTTAAGCAGGTATAAATTTAGCAATGGTCAGTATTCCATCTTCTTGCAACCGCCTGTTTTTGGTTCTGGGTGACCAGCTTGATTACGATAGGTTCTTGCCCGCTGACTTCGACCCACAGACAGACCTTTTCTGGATGGCTGAGGCGAGTGAGGAGTCCACTCATGTGCGATCGAACAAGCACCGTATCGTTTGCTTTCTCGCCGCTATGCGTCACTTTCGCAATCATCTGCAAAAGAAAAAGATTCCCCTACTCTACCACGAACTGAGTGCAGGCGAATCCACGCTCAGCCAACTTCTTGATCGGGATCTTGCGAAACTAAAACCTCCTTTGGTCAGCGTGGTCAAACCGGGCGATTACCGGGTGGAAGATGCCCTGAGAAAAACCGTTGAGCAACATGAGGCGAAGTGGGAAGTCCGAGAAGACGAACATTTTCTCTGTTCCCATTCTGAATTTGAGGAACATGCTGAGGGAAGAAAATCCTTACGGATGGAATTTTTCTACCGGGAAATGCGCCGGAAGTACAACATTCTGATGGATGGGAAAGACCCGATGGGCGGGGCATGGAATTTTGACAAAGACAACCGAGAAAGCTTCGGAAAAAAAGGCCCTCCTCCAGCCCCCATGGTCCGCGGATGCAGACCAGATGCAATCACCATGGAAGTGATCGACTTAGTAAATCAGCGTTTCTCGGATCATCCAGGTGACCTCCGTCAATTCATCTGGCCTGTAACTCCTAAGCAAGCAGACGACGCCCTTGATCAATTTATTAATGAATGCCTGCCCTGCTTTGGCCGCTTTCAGGATGCGATGTGGACGGATGAACACACCCTTTTTCATTCTTTGCTTGGCTCCCCTATCAACCTTCATTTGCTCGACCCACATAAGGTCATCAAGGCTGCAGAAACCGCTTACCTTGAAGACCGAGCTCCCCTCCCGGCAGTGGAAGGATTTATTCGACAAATTCTGGGCTGGCGTGAATATGTTCGTGGGATTTACCACCTTCGGATGCCTGAGTACCGAGATATGAATTTCCTCGAAGCAGACCGTTCATTGCCAGATTTTTTCTGGACTGCGGATACGGAAATGGCCTGCATGAAATCATGCCTCAAACAGGTTTTGGATACGGGATATGGCCATCACATCCAACGCCTGATGGTGATTGGCTTATATTCTCTCTTGCACGGTGTCAGGCCTAGAGAAATCAATGATTGGTTTCTCGCCAATTATGTCGATGCTGTCGACTGGGTGACCACCCCAAATGTTCTGGGAATGTCCCAGTTTGCGGATGGTGGAATTATGGCATCCAAGCCCTATTCAGCCACTGGTGCCTACATCGACCGCATGAGTAATTACTGCAAAAATTGCCGATTTAAGCCGAAAGAATCTACAGGTCCGGACGCCTGTCCCTTTACTACTCTTTATTGGGACTTCCTCGACCGGCACCGTGAACGCCTTGCTGGCAACCAACGATTGGGCATGCAGATGCGTAACCTTGCCCGTTTATCCGAGCAAAAACTATCAGAGATCAGAAAAGGAGCAAATTACCTACGTCGTCTGTCTTAGGACCAATTCCCCTTTGGGGCTCTCCCATCCGGGCATAACCGATTAAGTTTTCCAATGTATCTACTTCTTTCGGTTCCTTGTCCTTTCTCCACCTTTGAATCCTCGGAAAACGCAAAGCCACACCGGATTTATGCCGACCCGATGACTGAACTCCCTCGAAGGCAACCTCAAAGACAATGCCCGGACGGACCATCCGGACGGGTCCATATTTTCCGGTAATATTCTTACGCACATAGCGATCAACCTCTCTTAGTTCCTCATCCGACAGTCCGGAATATGCCTTGGCCACCGTCACGAGTTCACCGCTTGTATCCAAGACCGCCAAGGTGTAGTCGGAATAAATATTTGCCCGTTTGCCGTGACCAAGCTGAGCCCCGACCACAACCATATCTGCCATATAAGGATCCACTTTCCACTTGTACCAATCTCCCTTTACCCTACCAGATGAATAAGGTGAATTCATTTGCTTTAGCATCAATCCCTCCACTCCCCGATCCCGAGATTCTTCACGACTACTGGCTAATTCCGTCCAACTTTCCGCATCAACCCGCAGGGAAAGTTGTAAGGGAAAACCGGCGGGCAATCCGTTTAGTAAATCCTCCAATTTTTGCCGGCGTTTGCAAAAGGGAACCAATCGTAAATCCTTACCGTTCATCCGTAGAAGATCATATGCCATGTATCGGACTGGTTCTTTTTTGAGAATGGATGGACTAGGCTGTTTCCGTCCCAGTCTCTTTTGTAAACGACTAAATGAACGCATTCCGTCTGGTCCCCAAGCAAGGATTTCTCCATCCAAGGCTAGACCAATAGGTAGATGCGGGGCTACATCAAGCAATTCGGGGAAGGATTCCCCTACGGACTCATCTCCGCGGGTCCACAACATTCCTCCTTTATCTTCATTCAGGAACTGGCAACGTATTCCGTCCCACTTCCATTCCGCCCACCAATTTTCTACTCTCCCCAAGTTTTCTGGTTTTTCCTGAAGGGGACTGGCCAAGCAAAAAGGGAAAGGGCGGCACCAGGCATCATCTGGCCCATCCTTCCCCACAATCTGACTGAATTTTCTTGATCTTGGGTCCCATTCTCCAGATATCCGTTGGGCAATAACTGCTTGATCCACTCCGCCCACCTCAGCCAGTGCTTTGCATAGATTACCTCTTGATACTCCAATACGAAATCCTCCGGTCAGCAATTTATGAAATGGCAACAGATCTATGGGCCTGAGCTCATTCCACATACCAAGTAAAATTAGTTGCTTTTCCGATGGATCGGCAGCAACGAGGGAGATTAACCCCTCTTCCACCACCGTGGAAAGGTTCATCACTTTAGCATTTTCATTTCCCCGAACCAACAAGGAAAGGGTCTCGGCTAGGTCGCCTACCCGTTCATAACTGTCCTCCAATAACCAAAGGGGCAGACTTACCCGCTGGGCAGCCCACTGTCTCAACTCGCCTGTCCGCACGGCTCCTTTGATTCGGTTACCTGCAAGAAACCAAGATGCCCAGCCTGCATCTTCCTCCGAAGCCTCTGTAAAATATGCCACCATTCGGGCAATCCGGTCCCCCGTCTTGGTCATTTCATCAAGATCATGAAATAGTTCTGAAAATCCTTTCATCTTTCTGCTCTACCCCTCCTCTGTTCGCACATGAACACCCTCCAGTATGGATGCATTAATCCCGTGCTCCTTTAGATAGCGTGCCAGCGGATCTCCGTCCCCATGGGTTAGCTTGATCGATTCCGCTCCCGTTCCTTTGATCACATCCAGCAGACCTGCCCAATCAGCATGATCAGACAAAACAAAGCCACGATCCAAATTTCGACGACGACGGGCACCCCGAACCGCCATCCATCCGGAAGCAAATCCACGCTTTGCATCCTTAAATCTTCTGGTCCAACCGGCATCCTCTACCGCTGGTGGTGCCACTATCATCGCACCTGCCCAGTCCCCCGATCCATCCTTTGGTTTTTGAACCCTAGGAAATGTAACCCCGCATGTTTCATAGACTGGAAGAAAAGGATGTACTGCCCCATGAGCGAAAATCGGCCCAATCGAAGGATCCAGCCCCCTGAGAACCCGCTGTGCCTTACCTAGAGAATAGGCAAAAAGGAGGGATGGTCTACCTGCCTCCGCATTTTCACTCCACCACTTGTTAATTTCCATGTGAATGTCCATTTCTTCTTTCCACTGGTATACCGGCAGTCCGAAAGTACACTCGCTAACAAATACATCGCACTTCACCAACTCGAAGGCTTCACAACTCTGATCAGGTTGGGGTTTATAATCCCCACTAACCACCCATACCCGTCCGCCCACTTCCACCCGTATCTGAGCAGAACCAAGTATATGACCGGCAGGATGGAATGAAACTCGGGCACCTCCAATCTTACGAACCTCCCCATAGGACAAGCCTTCAACTTGTATATTCTGCCCCAGTCGTAATTTCAACAGAGGCAAACAAGTTTGCGAGACCAGATAATGAGCATGCCCAGAGCGGGCATGATCGCTATGTGCATGGGTGACTAATGCCCGTTCCACTTGTCCACGCGGATCGATATAAAAATCCCCTGCCGGGCAATAGAGCCCCTCCGAGCGAGTGATCAATGGTTCTTCCATCAAGAAGACTGACCTTCCGAAAATAAAAGAATTGGTGGGGTGGATTTAATGAAAAAAAGATAATTTTTAATTTGCATGATCTTTAAAATGCTAAACTTCGTTTTATTAATTGTTATGGCACCGTATAGCTTCACGCAAACGAATGATTCTTCCGATTCTGTCGGAAGATTTATGACTGACCGTTCACGCATGGCTCCCCCAACCAAGGAAGAGTATGATCATTTATTTGGCGAATTGCAGAAAGGATCTGAATCTGCCAAGCAGGAATTAGTTGAAAGACACATTCGCCTTGTTGCTTCGATCGCACTAAAGTTCCGCAAGGTCAATGTCCCTATGGAGGATGTTATGGCCGAAGGTATTCATGGCTTGGTTATAGCTATAGAAAAATTTGATCACACTCGTGGGATCAAGTTAAGTACCTATGCTGCTTGGTGGATTCGCCAGCGTATACAGAGATTTGTCAGCAAAATGGCAGAGGCTGTCTCAATTCCTCATGATGTATCGCAAGGGAAAAGAAAAGAAAATAATTTGCGATCTGAATTACAAATTTCCCTCGGTCGTGAGCCCACTGACGAGGAGGTTCAAGATGCTTTAGACGACACCCGTAACTTGTCGGGTCGCGTCAAACATGCCCCTTCCAGTACCATGTCCCTAGATGAGCCCTTTTCTGATGATTCCGATCATTCCCTCATCGATACAATGTTTGATGAAGCAGATACCATGAAGTCCTATCGTGAAGACGGTTCTTTGTCGGATGATATTCGTGTGGCACTTGGTTTTTTAGAACCCAGAGAACGAAAAGTATTAAGTATGCG
>OMJS01000100.1 GCA_900299365.1 Opitutales bacterium | reverse complement strand
AATTATTTCCGAAATTATAAAATCTCCTGAAACCAACAGTGGAGACCTGGAACCAGATGGATCCGAAGAGGAAACCAATGATAAAACAGAGAAAAAGAGTGATCCTTTTGAACCTGGTACTGAAGCAATAGGTGCTCCCGCCTAAGTTCCTTTCTCACTTGAAATTTTTGATATTATTTGTTAAGAAAAAACAATGAGCAGACATCCCAGCTTCAGCCCACCGGGCGGACTAACCAAAAAAAGAAATGTACTCAAACGCTTCGAGCGTGTTGAATTGCTTCGCAAGCGCGGTCAATGGAAAGAGGGTGACAGGGTAGTATCATTGCTTAAAACTAAACCTGAGGAATAATATACACTCTTTGTGTTATCCTTGGTTATTTATCCACAATTTATATCCTTCAGTAGTTTCAGCCTCCAATCTTGTCCATTGTGGTACATCATATGGGTGTAGGTCATCTAATTTTTGAGACAACTCAAAATCTTTTTCTTTGGAATATTTTAAGGTAACTCTCCACTCTATATCTGTTTCCAATTCATTATTCCATTTGTAATAAGATTCTAACGGCCCACTGACTTGTCCACAGGCAACTAAATCTAATTCTACTAATTTTTTGATTATACTTTGGGCATCTTCTTTGGTGGGAAGAGTTGTCCATCCAATCATAACCTTTGGTTTATACGAGCTATTATTCATAGAAATTCATTGCAATTTTCATACATACTAATACCTTACAACCCTTTTCCATACAACCTATACCTAATTTGCCGTGAGAGACGAATATTTACAAGAAGCCCAAGCGATCGTTGAAGATCCCAACACCCTCATAAACTTAGTATCACGCCGATCCAAACAGCTTAAACATGGTAGCAAACCTTTGATTGAATCATTGGAAAAGCTTGAACCAGAAGATATCGCTCTCAGAGAGATAATTGAAGGGAAAATCACCTACCAACCTTGGGATCAAAATTCCGAGGACTAATTTCTTTGAACAAGCATCAGGATACAATCCTGCTGCAAGATTAAATTTTGTTCGGGATGGGCAATAAGAAGAACAGTTCAGACCCTTTGCCCAGTTTTTCTAATTCAAAAGCGAGGCATAAATTTTTATTAGGCGATAAATTTGTTGCTGGAATTGAACTCCAAGGTACTGAGGTTAAATCAATCCGAAATGGCAAAGCCCAAATATCTGAATCCTTTGCCAGGTTTATAAAGGATCAATTATTTTTGTTTAATGCCTATGTTGATGAATATGCATTTGGAAACGAAAATAATCATGAACCGACCAGACCGAGAAAGTTACTGCTTAACCGCAGGGAACTGAACCGCTTGCAAGCTTCCGTCGAAGCATCAGGTAAGACTATCGTTCCGTTAAAACTCTTTTTTAAGGGTGCACTCATAAAATGCGAACTTGCTTTGGGAACTGGTAAAAACCAACGTGATAAAAGACAGGACCTAAAAAAACGCGTAGCCCAAAGAGAAGCAGAACAGGCTGTAAAAAATTCACTAAAAAGATGATTGATGTTATTCTCTTTCAGCCTCAAATTCCTCAAAATACTGGCAACATTGGAAGACTTTGTGCCTTTTCAAACTGCCGACTACACCTAATTCATCCTCTAGGTTTTGAGATTTCCGACAAAAACCTACGCCGCGCTGGCATGGATTATTGGAAGTCACTCATCGTTCATGATTACAAAGATTGGGATGAGTTCACCAAATCTTCTACTCGCCCCGAAAATATTTACTTATTAAGCACACATGGGGAAAAAGGTATCTGGGATGCTAATTTTCAAACCGGCGACGGGCTTTTATTTGGCAATGAAGGGGCAGGTGCACCGCGTGAAATTCACAAATGGGTGGGGGGAAATCGTCTGACCATTCCAAAATACTCACCTGAATTGAGATCCCTGAATCTTGCTGTTTCTGTTGGAATTGCAGTCTACGAAGCAATTCGACAGATCACCACAGCTAAATAAAACTCAACCCAAATGAATAAACCATTAGTTTCGATCGTTTTACCAGTTCGAAACGCTGAAGAATATTTGGGAGAATGTATGGATTCCATTTATCAACAAACCCTAAAAGATTGGGAATTAATTGTAATAAATGACCATTCAATGGACCGCTCATCTGAAATGATCAATAGAATTGCCCAGAATGATCCCAGAATCAGGATCCTACAAAATCCGGGCAATGGATTGGTATTTGCCCTAAACTATGGAATAAACAACTCCACGACACCACTCATTGCCCGCATGGATGCGGATGATGTAATGAATTCCAGAAGGTTAGAACAACAGTTCAATTATCTTGATAAGAATCTCGGAATTGGCCTTGTATCGTCAAGGGTTCAGCATTTCCCCAAAGCTAACGGAAGAGAAAGAAATGGCTATAATCACTATGTCAACTGGACGAATAACATTCTTACCATAGAAGATCATTTGCTAAACCGCTTTATAGATAGTCCATTTGCCCATCCATCCGTAATGTTCAGGAAATCGATTTTTGAACAATTTGGAGGGTATCGGGAAGGTGATTTTCCTGAAGATTTTGAGTTATGGCTAAGGTGGATGAATCATGGGGTGAAAATGGAAAAAATCCCCAACATACTTCTTAGTTGGCGCGACCACCCGCGGAGAACATCGCGAACAAACTCTCGCTACATCCAGACAAAATTTCAGCAGATTAAAGCGGAATATATAAATTTGTGGCTCAAAAGTGAGGACAAATTAAGAAGGCGAAACATTTTTTGCTGGGGCGCTGGAAGAGTGGCACGAAAATTTGCCCGGATTTTGGTTGAGGCAGGTATTCAACTAGATGGATTTGTTGATGTGGACCCAAAAAAAGTTGGTAACCCAGTTTCAGGCATACCCGTATTTTCTTTGGATAATCTTCCGACACCTAATGATTGCTTTGTTTTTTCAATAGTAGGATCAAGAGGGGCGAGAGAACAAGTTTCTCATTATTTAAAACGAAAAGGCTTTAAGATAGGTCTTGATTACCTCGCTTTAGCTTAACACATCATTAAAAGTTTCAAAATTGCGTGTTAGTTTAAATTGTTTCATATTTTTAGTGATGAATCTGAAGTTTTCTCTTTTAATTTTTATACTAAGTTTCTCCATTTCCAACGGTCAACCATCTGGGTTTCGTTCCTTATTTAATGGTCAAGACCTAACTGGTTGGTGGGGATTAGGCACTGAGAACCCCTCGTCTTGGATAAATTTATCTGCTCAAGAATTGACGAAAAAAAGAAAAGACAGTCTAGCAGATATTAAGAAGCACTGGAGGGTTGAAAATGCAGAGTTAGTAAATGATGGGCACGGCCTTTACCTTACTACTGTTGAAAATTTTGAGGATTTTGAATTATTGTTGGAATATAATACCGTTGCCTCTGCAGATAGTGGGATTTATCTCAGGGGTTATCCACAAGTACAAATCTGGGATACCACTGAAGCAGGAGGGAAGTGGAAGTTCGGGGCCAAGCATGGCTCTGGAGGATTATGGAATAATCGACCTAAGGAAGGATGGACGCCCCTCGTCCACGCTGATAAACCATTTGGTCAATGGAACCATTTTCGCATAATTATGGTTGGAGAAAAAGTGACTGTTTGGCTAAATAAACAATTGGTTGTTGATAAAGCAGACCTTCTTAATTACTGGAAAAAATCAGGACCGATCCTCAAAAAAGGACCCATTCAGTTACAGACTCATGGAGGAGAAATTCGTTGGCGAAATATATTTTTAAAGGAAGTTCTTTAAGGTAGTGCAAATGACCTTGCTTACCCCTGTAATAAATTGATCTCTTCAAAGCTTCAGAAAAAAAGAAAGGGCCAGACACAGTTTTTTGCAGATATTGCAAATTCGTGTTCTAGGGAGCTTCAGAACTTAGGATTTCTTGCCGATGTCTTTTTAATACCAGGAGGAGTTGGAGTGTGTTTCCATTCAGATAGGCAATTTCAAAGCTTACCTGAACTTGCCCATTTTCCTATCAAAGAACTGGACTTTTCCCGAGTGTCAACCTTTGACCCTGGTGCAATTAAGTCATTTTCTTTGGAAGCAATCACCTTGCCGGTTGGGTGTGACTTTCCTCTTCGCGAATTCAAACTCTTCCCGCTTAGGAGGTTTTCGGCGTTAGAATGCCAGGCGACTGATTTTGAGTCTCTTGCTATTCTGCCGATCGAAGAGTTGAGTTTATCTGGCAGTGGAGTCGAACAATTATCTTTTACTCATTCCATGCCCTTGATGAAGTTAGATCTTTCTAAAACTGAAGTGCTTGACCTAAGACCTTTGTCAGAAAAAGCTCTTGAGGTATTAAATCTTCAAAATACAAAAATTGACAACCTTACCCCACTCAGCGAATGCCCTCTTTCTCAGATCAACTTAAACCAGACAGTTATCGAAAATTTAGAACCATTAAGGGGGAGTCCACTGGTCGAATTAGAGCTTAGAAAAACCCGAGTTGAAGATTTATCTCCCCTTATGGAATCTCCTCTTGAAAGACTTTTCCTACCGGGCTCTCCCATCCGCTCTTTAAACCCTCTCACTTTTTGCCCAATAAAATATTTAAATATGATTGGTCTGAAATTAGATGACTTATCACCTCTGAGGGAAATGCAACTCCATACCCTGTGCCTTTCCCCTTTGCAACTAAAGTCGGAAGACTTTGCCATACTCAAAGAATTAAACTTACAATGTCTCGTTGGTCCAGGAGATGACTCCAAACAATCGATCGATCAATTTATCAACAAGTATGTTCAATCAAATCATTGACTGGTACAAGATTTGCAGTTGAAGATATTTTCTCTATAAAATGAAATATGAGTACGATACGTGATCATCTCAAGGGGACGAAAGATTACTACGATGTCGTAGTTATTGGAAGTGGACTGGGTGGACTAACCGGGGCTAATTGCTTGGCTAAGCAAGGACATTCTGTATTGGTGCTTGAGCATCATTATCAATTTGGTGGTCTGGCTACTTGGTTTAAAAGGGCAGGGGGGCATATTTTCGATATTTCTTTACACGGATTTCCTGTAGGTATGATCAAATCTTGTAGAAGATATTGGACCAAAGAAATTGCTGATTCTATAGTTCAGTTGAAAAACATTAGGTTTGTAAATCCGCAATATGATCTCAGGACAACCTTTGACCGCATGGATTTTACGAGGATTTTGCAAGATACCTTTAAAATTGCCAAGGAGCATGTCGAAGATTTTTACGATCATTTGCGCAAAATGGATTATTTCGCCAAAGACGGTCGGACTATTGGGGATTTACTGGAAGAATTTTTTCCTGGGCGTGATGATGTTAAGCGTTTACTTCTCGAACCTATCTCCTACGCAAATGGTTCATCCTTCATGGACCCTGCCATAGCTTATGGCATCGTATTCACTAACTTCATGCGGAAAGGTATTTACACCTTTAAGGACGGAACTGACTCCTTGATTCGAAAAATGGTTGAAGAGTTAAGAAAAAACGGTGCAGAATTAAGGCGGCAATGCCTAGTTGAAAAATTCATCACGGAAGATAAATTCGGAAAACCTTGCATCACGGGGGTAAAAGTGAACGGGAGGGAGATTCGTTGTGGTGCAGTTCTTTCCAATGCAAACCTTAAGAATACCATTGAATGTATGCTTGGTCTCTCCAAGTTACCCAAGAAATTTGCCCAAAAATCAAGAGAGGTACGCCTAAATAATACCTCCTGCCAAGTTTACATTGGACTCAAGAAAGGTGCTTCCATTCCGGAATCTGTAGGTGATTTAATCTTTACCTCAGAAGCACCAAAATTTTCCACCGATGAATTATCCGATTTCCATACTAAAAGCCGTACCTTCTCTATTTATTATCCAGACACCCGACCTCATCGAAAAGATCCTAGGTACAGCATTGTTGCATCCTTAAATGCTAAGTGGAAAGATTGGGATAAGTTATCCGATAATGAGTACATAAAAGCCAAAGATCGCTTGTGCGAAGAAAGCTTGGAAGCACTCGAAAAGATTATTCCTAATATTAGGAGTAATGTTGATCATATTGAGGCAGCAACTCCAAGAACCATTAAGCATTACACACAACACGCCAATGGGGCAACTTTTGGAACAAAATTTGAGGGACTTGAAGTATCTAATGACCTTCCTAATCATGCACCCGGCTTATTTCATGCTGGTTCCGTGGGAATCATTATGTCTGGTTGGTTAGGAACTATTAATTACGGCGTTATCACAGCCAATAAAATTGACACTTTTTTAAGTAACCGCAAAAAGGGCACTCCCTCGGATGCGCCTAAGGAAGAGGGACCATCCTTTGCAATTGCCTGAGCCTATCTTTATCCCTAAATATCATTCAGTATTATGGATGATATTTACCGAAGAATTCCGCACCGCCCACCATTTCTCTTTATTGATAAGATTCTGGAAATAAATGAGGATGGAGCCCGGGCTTCACTAACAATCCGTCCTGATTTTTCTTTCTTTGAAGGTCACTATCCAGGAAATCCAATTATGCCTGGTGTACTTCTATGCGAGGCCGTTTTTCAAACTGGTGCGATATTTTTGGCCGATCATCTAAAATCGGAATCACTTACTGATGAATCCATCACACCGGTGCTTTCCCGAATTCGGGATGCCCGGTTTAAAAGAATGGTTAAACCAGAAGATATTGTAGAGATTTCAGTGACCCTTGGAGAAAAAATGGGCCATTTTTTCTCCATGACAGGGGAAGTTCGTAAGGAAGGTAAAGTAGCCCTAACAATCTCCTACGCACTGGCCATGGTTAAAGAAGAACCAAAGAAGTGAGTTTTCTCAACCTAAAGGACAAAAAATTTTTAGTAGTCGGAGTAGCTAACCGTAAAAGCGTGGCATGGATCGTAGCTAAAATTTTAGAAGAAGAGGGTGCTGATGTTCTTTATTGTGTAAGAAGCGAAAAAAGGCGTGAGGAATTAAGCCAACTTATCGCAGCAAAACGAAAAATTTTGGTATGTGATTTCGAGAAGCAAAAGGATGTCGAAAAGTTAGGGGAAAGCCTCAGCCTCTTGCCCGATCTTCAATTAGATGGTGTTCTTCATTCTATTGCTTTTGCCAATTATAGTGAGGGCATAAAGCCATTTCATGAAACAAAAAGGGAGGATTTTTTACAAGCTACTCAAATATCATCGTTCTCCCTAGTTGAGTTGGCCAGAATATGTAAACCATTTCTTCTCCATAGTTCTTCGGTAGTAACGGTTGGAATAT
The DNA here is from genome assembly GCA_900299365.1 of Opitutales bacterium. GTDB lineage: Bacteria > Verrucomicrobiota > Verrucomicrobiia > Opitutales > Seribacteraceae > Chordibacter. Next base: position 24,333 of record OMJS01000100.1, on the reverse strand, counting down.
CATCTACTGAAGTTACTGCGGAGAACTATGGTTATATGGCTCCTATAAAAGCATCATTGGAAACGTCCGTTCGTTACCTAGCAAAGTCATTCTCCCAAGACAGTGCCGTTCGTTTTAATTCGGTCAATGCGGGTCCATTAAAAACAAGTGCTTCCGCCGGTATCCCTGGGTATTTAGTAAACTATTTATATGCTGAAAAACTAACTTTCCGTAAAAAAGCCCTACAAACCAAGGAAGTGGCCAACCTTGCTGTTTTTTTATTAAGTGAAGTGTCCTCAGGTATTAATGGGCAAGGCATAGTGATCGATGCAGGAATGGGTTTTAATTATTTCGACCAAGAAATTGTTCAAAAATCTATGCAGGTAGATCAATGAATTTCAATCGTGTGGCAATCGAGGGGATGGCATATTCCCTACCGTCGGAAGTGATCAAGTCATTTGAAATTGAACAACAATTATCTCCGCTTTATTCCAAACTCAACCTTTCAGAAGGTAGGCTGCAATTGATGACTGGTATAGAAGAAAGAAGGTTTTGGCCATCGCCGTACAAGCCGTCACAGGCATCTGCAGAGGCGGGAATAAAACTTCTTCAAAGTGGAATTAATTCACAAGAAGTCGATTTATTAATTCATTGTGCCGTATGTCGGGACCGCCTTGAACCTGCTACTGCATCTTATGTTCATAGATTAATGGGGCTGGATGGGAGAACTCAAATTTTGGATATTTCCAATGCCTGCCTAGGTTTCATAAATGCTTTAATTTTAGCCGCATCCATGATCGAAACTGGTCAAATTCGCAGAGCTATCTTGGTGGCAGGTGAAAACGGTGCACCCTTGGTTCATAAAACCATCAAGTTATTAAACAGTGGAGATCATAACCGAAAATCGATAAAACCCTTTTTTGCCAATCTTACCATAGGTGCAGGTGCTGTTGCGTGGTCTATTGCCGACCGTGATTTGGTCCCAGAAAGCAGACCATTGCTTGGCTCTTGGGCTACCCACACCGACACCTCCCACAATGAATTGTGTGAGGGAGATTCTTCAGGAGAAGACTTGGTCATGCAAACAGACTCTGAAGAACTTCTACATGCTGGAATATCTGTAGCTAAATGTGCATGGGAAAAATTTCTTCGTATCCATGATTGGGAACCGAATGATCCTGAACTAATCGTTACTCATCAAGTCGGCAAAGCTCATACAAAAGCAGTACTGGAATCATTAAGTATTGATCCAAAATTGAATTTCTCAACCTACCAACACCTCGGTAACTGTGGTTCCGTATCACTTCCAATTACCTACACTCTTGCCTGTGAAGACAACCCATCAAACCTTAGGCGAAAATCTGCCCTCTTAGGAATTGGTAGTGGGCTATCTAGCCTCATGCTTTCCATAAATCCTTGAAACTGCCTTACAATATAGCCGAACTGTATCCTTTTGAGCCCAAAAGGTTCAAACTGTCGAATGATCACTCCATAAGTTATCTGGATGAAGGAAACCAAGAGACCACTCCAACTTTGTTTCTTCACGGAAATCCTACCTGGTCATTCTTTTACCGCAAAGCAGTTCTTAGGTTTAGGGATCACAGTAGATGCATAGTTCCTGATCATCTAGGTTGTGGACTTTCGGATAAACCAAATTCCTCAAAATTTCCCTACCGATTGGAAGACCATGCAGAAAATATCTTAGAATTGGTTGATTCCTTGAAAATCGAGAAGTTAAACCTTGTAATGCACGACTGGGGAGGTGCCATCGGAATGAGTGCCTTTTCAAAAACTCCAGAACGCATCAATAGGATTGTTCTCTTAAATACCGCTGCTTTCCTATCCCAAGATGTACCTCGTCGCATCCTTTTCTGTAGAATTCCTATCATTGGTGAGATCTTTGTTCGTGGATTGAATGGATTTGCTTGGCCTGCCACTTGGATGGCATCTATGAAAGGCTTAAATAAAGATGTGAAAAAAGGGCTATTATTTCCCTACCAAACATGGAGAAACCGGATAGCTATCTGGAACTTTGTTCGAGATATTCCCTATGAAAAAAATCATGTCAGTCGAAAAACATTGGCAGACACTGGCAAGAGGCTTGAAGCTTTTTCAACAACCCCAGTAATGACCTGTTGGGGGATGAAGGATTTTTGCTTTCATCAGGGATTTTTAAAGAGGTGGGAAGAAATCTTCCCTAAAATAGAAACTCACCGCTTTAATGATTGCGGTCATTACATTCTCGAGGATGACTTCGAGGGAGTAAGATCAAAAATAGAACCATTTTTGTATGGAAGTTGACTCCGTCAAATTGATGTTTTCTTCCCCTTGCCAATTCTTTTTTTTATGCCGAACTTAATTTAAGGTAATGAATCAAAAATCACCCTTGAATAATCGTTCCGAAAGAAAAGGAAATCTAGTACCTATCGAAGCATATGATAATACTTCCCGTGCCTACTCCAAGGATTCTAGCGAAAGACCCCAAACTCGATTTAGTGCTTACTTAACCGTGGCGGTTATTGTTTTTCTCGTTGTTTTTTTTATTGGGATTTATGATTTGGTCGTGGAAACATGGGTTCGATTGAAATAGAAAAAAAAGCTGAGCCGATTTCATCTCCCTGCAATGAAATCGATAAGTTTCTCGAACATATTACTTTGGAACGCAGGTTATCTTATCATACATTGAGGAATTACCGAGGTTCATTAATTCGTTTTCATAAATGGATGAAAAAGGAGGAACCAAAGATGTCAATTGTCCAAACTACCAAACAAACCGCCCGCTCATATCTCATAGAATCTCAAGATTTGTTAGCACGAAAAACCTTGGCTAACCAAGTATCTGCACTGCGAACCTTTTTTCAATTCTGCCAAACCCGAAAGTGGACCCAGTCCAATCCCTTCAAGAACCTTTCGTTGCCAAAACCTGAGAAATCACTGCCGAAATTTTTGACTACTCAACAAGCAAAAGAATTAATGAACTCTCCAATTATTGTGCATCAAGACTCAAAAAGGAGGGGATATCTTTCAAGCAGGGATAAAATAATATTGGAATTGATGTATGGTTCCGGGTTGCGAATTTCTGAAGTCACGGGCTTAAATCATGAACATCTCGATCTGAAGAACCTCTCAGTCAGAGTTATAGGAAAAGGGCAAAAAGAACGTATATGCCCCTTAAGTCGCCGAACAGTCCATAAATTGGTCGATTTTCGAGCAAGATATTCTAAAGATGCATCTTTATCTTCCCCATTATTCACCAATTTTTCAGGCAGGAGAATTACAACAAGGTGGATACAGATACTCCTAAAAAAATGCCTCAAGGCGGCCTCTTTACCCCTCGATTTCACTCCGCATAAATTGAGACACTCATTTGCCACACATTTACTGGATAACGGGGCAGATTTACGAGCGGTACAAGAACTACTTGGACATGCCAGTTTGTCTACCACTCAGGTATACACCCATGTTTCTGTTGGTAGATTAAAAAAAGCTCACAAGCTTGCACACCCCAGAGCTTAACTCGTTCCGATGTACAAATTTCTACTCATCTTTTTTCCCATTGTTCTAACAACAGGACTTTGGTTAATGGACGGATCAAGACTTTCATTTTGGGCGACTAGTATCGAAATAAGAGAAGAGATACCTGTAGTGGATGGGATGCCTGAACTTGGAACTCAGGTAAAGGTTACATGGGTAGATAAGTTTGTAAGTGGTATAGAAACTCCACTTATTGGAATGTTTTTATCTTTATTCTTATTTCTTTTTCACATTTACCGAAAAAGGAGTTTGAAAATATTTTTTGACTGAATGGTAATGGATGGATGAAGAAATTTTACACCTTATTCTTGCTCCTGCCTGTCAGTCTTTTAGCAGAATCAAAGTCCTATAATTTCAAGGATCCTAAAGGAGTTAACACCATAATTTTCCAACTGGATGCTCTGCTTGAATCAATTAATGGTTCCGCAGGTGGTATCTCAGGGAATGTTTCTTTTGATCCGGAGAACCCGGGCAATACCAAAGGTTCTATAATTCTCGAAGGCTCAAGCCTACGAGTGGATAATCCTGTACTACAGGAACATATGCATGGGGAAAATTGGTTAAATGTTAGTAAATTTCCCCAAATTGAATTTTCCTTTTCTCATCTCAAAAATATTTCAAAGATTGAGCGTACAATAAAGGCTAATGCAGACGGAAAGATGACGATCCGCAATGTAACGATGAAAATGTCTGTGCCTGTAGAATTAACGCATTTGCCAATGATGCTTGAAAAAAGAAACAAAGTTCCCGGGGATTTATTAGTTGTACGCTCAAAATTTAAGGTAAAACGCGATGATTTTGGAATCCAACCCGGCCAATACCTCGACAAAGTCGCTAACGATATCGAAATCTCGATTAATCTTGCCGGAGCCCATCCTTTGAAGTAATTAATAGCGTACCCCAAGAGAGAAGAAATTCTCTCACCCCAATAAGCGAGAACGTTCCTTTGCGTTCTCGCTTTTTTTTATTTTTAATCTAAATTATTCGCTCGTGAATCAAACCAACATACATCCCATTAATGATCGGTTAATATCCAGGACCGATAAACAGTTACTTACTGGGCATAGTGGTTCGGTATTTTGGCTTTATGGATTGTCTGGTTCCGGGAAAAGTACATTGGCAGTTGAGATGGAAAAATCCCTGCATGAAAGAAATATTCATTCAGTCATTTTGGATGGGGATAATTTGAGGTCTGGATTAAATAAGGATCTAGGGTTTTCGTATGAAGACCGGAGGGAAAATATACGTCGCGTCAGTGAAATGGCTAAAGTTTTATCCGAGAATGGAATTATTTCTATTGTTTCAATGATTACACCATTGCGTGAATTCAGGGACTTGGCGAAGTCAGTTATAGGAGATACTTTCTTCCACGAAATTTTCGTTAAGGCCTCTTTTTCCGTATGCCAAAAAAGGGATGTAAAGGGACTTTATGCAAAGGCAGCAAAGGGCGGGGTGGATGCATTTACCGGAAAAGAATCAAATTTCGAAGATCCGATTGAACACTGTATCATTATCGAAAGTGAAAAAGAAACCCAACAACAGTCTGCCGAAAAATTGTTAGACTACATTCTTAGTTCAATTTCCCTCTCTAAATGAAAAACTATAACCTTACACACTTGGAGCAATTAGAAGCAGAAGCTATTTTCGTTTTGCGTGAAACGGCAGCACAGTTTGAGCGCCCGGGCCTTCTTTTTTCCGGAGGAAAAGATTCCATCGTTATGGCACACCTTGCCTACAAGGCATTTTATCCAGCCAAGTCGCCATTTCCTTTGGTACATGTTGATACTGGTCATAATTTTCCTGAAACCATTCAATTCCGTGACCAATTTGTGGATAAACTCGGAGCTCAATTGATCATAGGACTAGTTCAGGATTCAATCAATCGAGGTACTGCAGTTGAGGAGACTGGTCCTAATGCCAGTAGAAATGCATTACAATCCGTCACCCTGCTTGAAACAATTGAAAATAATCACCTAGATGCTGCCCTCGGCGGTGGTCGTAGAGATGAAGAAAAAGCACGTGCGAAAGAACGTTTCTTTTCTCATCGTGATGCCTTTGGGCAATGGGACCCTAAAAACCAACGTCCAGAATTATGGAATCTATTCAACGGTAGAAAAGCACACGGCGAACATTTCCGCATTTTCCCTCTGAGCAATTGGACAGAGATGGATGTTTGGCAATACCTCAAAAAGGAAGAAATCGAACTACCATCGCTTTATTTCGCACATCAAAGGGAAATTATTGAGCGAAATGGGTCCTTGCTAGCAGTTAGCGAATTTGTCAGTCCATCTGCCAAGGAAACCGCTAAAAAGGAAACAGTCAGGTTTCGAACAATTGGGGACGCTACTTGCACTGGAGCGGTGCTATCCAAGGCCTCGAACCTCGATGAAGTGATCGCAGAAGTGGCAGCTTCTAGGATTACAGAACGTGGCACTCGTGCAGACGACAAAAGATCGGAATCTTCGATGGAAGACCGCAAAAAACAGGGATACTTCTAAAATCAACAATTTTTCAGATGAGTGAAGATAAGAATTACTTGAATATGGACCTTTTACGGTTCACCACAGCAGGTAGTGTGGATGACGGTAAGAGCACCTTAATTGGCAGGCTTTTTCATGACACCAAAGCAATCTTCGAGGACCAACTTGAAGCCATCGAACAAAGTAGTAAAAAAAGAGGCGATGAAAATGTTAACCTTGCATTACTGACCGATGGACTGCGTGCAGAGAGAGAACAGGGCATCACTATAGATGTGGCATATCGATACTTTGCCACACCCAAAAGGAAATTTATCATTGCAGATACTCCCGGGCATATTCAATACACCAGAAATATGGTTACTGGTGCATCGACTGCCAATCTAGCCCTCATTTTGGTAGATGCAAGAAACGGAGTAGTCGAGCAAACACGCCGGCACAGTTTTATCGCTGATCTTCTTGGCATCAAGCATGTCGCGGTATGTATAAATAAGATGGATCTGGTTGGGTATGAGGAATCGGCTTACATAAAAGTATTAGAGCAATTCACCGATTTTGCCAGTCGTTTGGAAAATGTTACAGACATCACCTTCATTCCCCTTTCTGCCCTTAAAGGAGATAATGTTGTAGATCGCTCAGAAAATATGACTTGGTATAAAGGTCCGCCTTTATTATACCATCTGGAAAATGTTTATGTGGGGTCTGATTTTAATCATGTAGATGCCCGATTTCCTGTCCAATGGGTAATCCGTCCACATTCTGATGAGCATCATGACTTTCGTGGATTTGCAGGCCGGGTTGCTGGCGGTGTCTTTAAAACAGGCGATGAAATAACCGTGCTTCCATCTGGCTTTAATTCAAACATTAAACAAATTTTGCTCGCTGACCAAGAAATTGACGAAGCTTTTCACCCCCAATCAGTAACAATTCTTTTAGAGGATGAGATTGATGTAAGCCGAGGTGATATGTTGGTCAAACCGAATAACCAACCGAATAGTTCTCAAGATTTAGATGCCCGGATTTGCTGGTTTTCAAGCTCTAAAAAACTTTCTAAAGGCACAAAATTAATTCTAAGGCATACCACCAAGGATGCACAGGTGCTAGTCAGTGAAGTCAGGTACAAAATAGATGTGAATACTTTGCGCAAAAATGAAGAAGAAAATCAACTTGGAATGAACGATATTGGTCGTATTTCGTTGAGGGCATCACAGCCAGTCTTTTGGGATTCCTACCGAAGAAATCGGAACACTGGTAGTTTCATTCTGGTCGACCCATTCACCAATGAAACCTTAGCTGCCGGGATGCTCAGATAATTTCATTTTCTATTTCAAGAAACTTTTTAGATTAAATTTAATGAAAAAACTTTTTTTTCTTTTATTCATTGGGGTCGTACTTATTTCTCTTAATCATTCTTTTCTTCTTGGTCTTGCAAGAGGTTTTTCAGAAAAAAAAGAACCAGCATCACAAAAGCCCTATCAATGGACGACAGATCACATGCATATGGGCGTGCGATGGCAGCCTTTTGGCCTTCCAGGATGCGAGCTATACGATGCCAATCGTCCGCTGATTTCCAAGCATAGCAGTTATGCTCAGTTTTGGGTAAGCTGGAACGCGGTTGAACCACAGCAAAAAAATACCGATTACGAAAATCATATGTCTGGACAATTACAGGCAATTAACCACGCGGTTGACTTGTGCGTAGAAAGGGGCGTGAAAGTGGAGTTTGTTATGTGGCATACTCCGCATTGGGCATCTGTATCTGGCAAGGGAGGTGCATGGAGACCAAAACCTGGCTTTCATGCAAAATTTGTCTCTAGGATTGCAAATTTTTTCAAAGGTAGAGTGGATGCTTATCAGCTTTACCATGAGGTCAATCTACAAGGTATGATGAAAGATGCCGACTCGACCTTTATTATTAACGAAATCTTCAAAGATGGTGCCCGTGCAATTCGTAAAGTATACAACGAGAATCCTAAACTTCCGGTAATTATTTCCACTTCAGGAACTTCTCCTTGTGAAGCTTGCGGTGCCCTTAAAGGTCTCAAAGGAGACAAAGGGGCTGTGGCCGTAGATGATTATTACGACCAACTTATTAGCTCACCTGAAATGATGATTGAAATTGATGCATTAAATATGAATGTGTCTGATCATTTTAACGGATACGGCATGATGGACGGGCAGATCATTCCACATGTATGGGGTCAGTATGACCTGGTCAGAAAAAAACTTGACCAAGAAGGATACGAATCAAAAAAGGTTTTATCTTCCGAATCTTGGATTGTGTGGGACGGATCGAATAATAATCATGATGTTAATGGGGATGGAGTAAAAAATGAAAAAGATGCATATGATAAGTCGGTAACTATATTTGGAAAGTTGCTTGAACGGGGACTTAATACAGTAAATATGCCTTGGTGTGATAATTCTAGCCGCTGGTCAATGGGTCTAGTGAAACGGATTGATTATAACGGAAGGGTCAAACAACTGAAGCCGGACTGGGTAATTCCTGCTAATGATGGTGGACCTAGCATTATAACTAGAAAAATAAACCTTAGGGGATCCACTGATGATAATGTCGTACCTACAGAAATGCCTCCCAACGGACTTCCTTTTACTGAAAAAGATTATATCAACCCAGGAGACCCAAATCATTTACATTATTACATTTGGAAGTGGTACTCACAGATATCAGCCGGTTCGGACGAAGTAATTCGTCATGCAATGGCTGGAGAAGTTGGTAATGATATAAAAGTTCTTGGACCTGGTATGACCGGTAATGAACAATACCGTATCTCCTCATACAACAGAACAAAGGACAAATTTATTGTATTAGTATATTCCGGAGGGGCTAATGGTTCTGGCTGGGCGGATGTTTCAATTCCTTCAACAATTCAAAGTGGCAAGTACTACAATAATGATTCATCAATGGTTGATTTTCGCGGAGAGGGTATTACGAACGGGCAAAAATATACTGCGACAATTACCACTCATGAAATTAGCAAAGAAGATGGTGGTAGTTTAAATCTCAAGGAAAATACATACCAGAATCAAGTCGCTCGTAATGGTTTACTTAAAGCCAGAATTAATGGCATGAATAAATTCACTACCATCGAATTCTCAAGATCTAGGTAAAATCATTCTTTCCGGACGGGTTTATTACTATTCATTAGTTTTTCCTTGTCCAAGAAAAGAGCGTAAGAATTGAGAGCCCTTCTCGAATTACTGGGGGCTTTGACAAGAATGGTTGTTACAATTAAGAAGAACATCCAAACCGTTAAGCTAACCACGGAAAGGTCATACATAATAAAACACACAAGCGTAGAAAGGCCTAATATCGTAGACCCAAGTAAACGAAATCCCCAAAGCAGTTGCTTGCATGACCTTAAGTCATACATCGGATTTTGACAAACAGTGCAGTGCGGGATTTCGATATTTTCGGCATAAGTACCTCCATCTAAATCTGCACGAGGGTAAGTGGTCCACTTTCTTTGATAATCAGTAAACCCAGAACACGAAGTGCACCAAGGCTCATTCTTCGATATTGGAGTGATGTCGATTATCTCTTCTGCCATCAGATCAAGTTTCGAATTGAAGTAAACAGGCATTTTAAAATTTCGCAAGTTGATGAACAAAAGAAGTTTTTTCGTATGATGTATTTAGACTTGTAAGATGTGTGATCACTGACTTGATGGATTGATCTTTGTTATGGATGATGATGCACAAAGAGATAGTCGAATGCTACTCAATGCCTCACATGGTATTGGACCAGTAATATTTAGCCGATTGATGGCATCTTTTGAAAATAATCCGGCTCGAATTATCTCTGCACTAGATTCCGAATTACTCAAAGTTAATGGCATTGGTAAAAATACCATTGAGTCAATGAGAGAAAAAATTTCTTCGGGTTGGCTGGATAAAGAGAAGCAAAAGATGGAAAAAATGGGTGCTCAGTTTATTCATACTAACCAACTACCAGAACATCTGGAGCAACTTATGGACCCACCAACTGGACTTTACACACTAGGAGAGGTCCCCAAATCTCCGTGCATTTCCATTGTGGGTACCAGGTACCCATCAAACTACGGAAAAAAATTCGCAAGGAAAATTGCCTTCGAACTAGCAAAATCAGGAATTTGTATTGTATCAGGTATGGCGAGAGGAATAGATAGTGAGGCCCACTGGGGTGCACTGGAAGCTGAGGGAAGCACAATGGCATTTCTGGGAAGTGGAATTGATATAGTCTATCCACCTGAGAACCTTGAACTTTATAAAAAAATCCAAGTATCTGGGGCCATTCTATCTGAATTCCCCATTGGAAGAAGGGCAGACCGAAGAACTTTTCCGATGAGAAACCGATTGGTTGCAGGAGTCTCACTAGGGGTCTTAGTAATCGAATCCGCAAAGTCTGGAGGCAGTATGATCACTGCCAAATTTGCCGCAGAACAAGGCAGAACAGTATTTTCTTTACCAGGAAGAATTGATCATCCAGAATCGCAGGGCTGTTTGGATTTGATTCGCGATGGAGCCACTCTGATTCGTAATACCCACGATATTCTTGAAGAACTTAAACCAATGCTTCAAGAAACCAAACTTTCAAATGTCTCGCTTTCAGGTTCACTGTTACAAGATTGTCCCACTATTGATGAAAAAGAGCAGCAAATTATGCAGGTATTTTCAGATGGAGAGAGGTATGATACCGAAGATTTACAACGGTCAACTAAGCTTACTCTTTCCGAAATTATTCCATCCATAACCATGCTAGAAATCAGAGGAATGGTGACTAAAAGACCAGATGGGAAATACGAAGGAAATTTGTAAATAATTGTTTTTGGCAATTTGTATGGTTGCCTTTCGTAACTTCGCCCCATTGTATAAGAATTAGTTTAGGGGAGCCTGAGGACGATAGGCTGAGATGTTGGATCCACAACCACCAACGACCCTTTGAACCTGATGCCTTTTAAGCCGTAGGGAAAACTCATTTCTTCGGCAAGAATGGTATCATAATTTATTTAACTATGATTCAAAAAGTCGAAGATTCCAAAACTCCTAGTCCTTTATTCCCAAATTCAAAAAGGATATATATAAAAGGAAAGTCCCATGACATAGAGGTCCCAATGAGGGAGATTTCACTCTCGGACACCAATCTTCCCAATGGTGCCACCGAAAAAAATGAGCCGATCCGGGTGTACGACACATCGGGACAATGGGGCGACAACTCATTTCATCGAAATGTACAAAAAGGGCTCCCAAAATTGAGGTCGGAATGGATTTTGAGACGGGAAGATGTCGAGACTATAGAGGGACGAGATGTTAAACCTGTAGATAATGGTTTCTTATCAGAAAGGCACGACCAAAGAACCCGTGAAAGATTGCAAGAACTGCCAGACTTTGACCGTTCTCAAATTTCTGTGTTGCGGGCCAAAAGTGCAACACCGGTCACGCAGTTACATTATGCAAGGAACGGAATCATAACTCCAGAAATGGAGTTTGTAGCAATTCGGGAGAATATGAAATTACAAACTATTGCCGAGGCATTAAGCACCTCGCCATCTGAGTTAAGTAATTCCCTCAATCATCAGCACGATGGTCATTCGTTCGGTGCATGCATACCCAAAGAAATAACTCCTGAATTTGTGCGTGATGAAGTTGCCCGTGGCAGGGCAATTATCCCAGCAAATATTAATCACCCCGAGCTTGAACCTATGGCGATTGGGCGAAATTTTTTAGTTAAAATTAACGCAAATATCGGGAATTCAGCTGTTGCCTCTTCGATTGAAGAGGAGGTGGAAAAAATGAGATGGGCCACGAAATGGGGAACCGATACACTGATGGATTTGTCCACTGGAAAAAACATTCACCGTACCCGGGAATGGATCCTTAGAAACTGTCCAGTTCCCGTAGGAACTGTACCAATATACCAAGCTTTGGAAAAAGTTGGAGGAAAACCAGAGGAGCTAACTTGGGATATTTTTCGAGATACTCTAATTGAACAGGCAGAACAGGGAGTTGATTATTTTACTATTCATGCAGGTGTCTTGCTTCGATATGTCCCCATGACTCGAAACCGTATGACCGGAATTGTCAGTCGTGGAGGTTCCATCATGGCAAAATGGTGCCTTGCTCATCACCAAGAGAATTTTCTCTATGATAAATGGGATGAAATTTGCGACATCATGGCCGCCTATGATGTCTCTTTTTCAATAGGTGATGGATTGAGACCAGGCTCAATCGCAGATGCTAATGACGAGGCCCAATTTGCAGAACTCAAGACACAGGGGGAATTAACTACCCGGGCATGGGATAAGGGCGTTCAAGTAATGAACGAAGGCCCCGGACATGTCCCCATGCACATGATTAAGGAAAATATGGATAAGCAGTTAGACTGGTGCAAGGAAGCTCCCTTTTATACATTAGGGCCTTTAACCACCGATATTGCACCTGGATATGATCACATAACCAGTGGGATCGGGGCCGCGATGATTGGATGGTACGGATGTGCTATGCTATGCTATGTAACCCCCAAAGAACATCTCGGTTTGCCTGACAGGCAAGATGTAAGAGAAGGTGTAATCACTTATAAACTTGCAGCACATGCTGCAGATTTGGCAAAGGGCCATCCCGGTGCTCAGTACCGGGACAATGCATTATCGAAGGCAAGGTTTGAATTTCGCTGGGAAGACCAATTTAATTTATCTCTAGATCCTGAAAAGGCGAAAGAATTTCACGACCAAACATTACCTCAAGATAATGCAAAAACCGCCCACTTTTGTTCGATGTGCGGTCCTCACTTCTGCTCAATGAAAATTACCGAAGATGTTAGAAGGTTTGCTGATGAAAATGGACTGAATGATGAACATGAAGCGATCACAGCGGGCATGGCTCAAAAAGCGAAAGAATTTATAGACGCAGGAGCAGAAATATACTCAGATTCTTCTTCCAAGAAATGAATATATTTGTAAATGACGAACCCAAGGAGGTTGCGGAAGGGACCAGTCTGCTGTCATTATCCAATGAATTAATTAGATCTAATTCAAAGGGTTGGGCTTTTGCTTTGAATGACTCGATAATCCCCAAAGTAAACCTAGGGAATACTTTGTTGAGTGAAGGTGACCGAGTTCTTTTGATTCAGGCTACGCAGGGCGGATGAAAAAATTACCCCTAGCAATTTTGATTTCCGGAGCGAGTATTCGCGATGGAGAGGCATCTTTACTGGTTGACCTTTTTGAAATCGGTTTACAAAGACTGCATTTGAGAAAACCTGACTGTCAACCATCTCAAGTGGCAGGACTCCTCAACAAAATTCCTCAAGCCTATCATAACCGAATTGTCATCCATCGTTTTCCCGAATTGCTCAAAGATTTCACTCTTGCTGGTTACCATCATTATGCTGGAGAATCTCTTATCGATTGCCAAGGCACTCGGAGCAGATCTCTTCATAGATTAGATGAATTGAAAGATCTTAAAGAACCTATTGATTATTGTTTTTTTGGTCCTGTCTATGAATCTATATCCAAAAAAGGATATGTACCGAAAGTTTCTTTACCAGAATTAGGAAGTATTCTCTACAACCAGAAAAAAGCAAAAGCAAAAAAGCCAATGATCTTTGCTCTAGGTGGAGTAAGAAGAAGAAAAATTCCAGAACTTTTTAATCTGGGTTTTGATGGTGTCACTCTACTTGGCTCCATTTGGGGCAAAAAAGACCCGGTGGCTGCATTTGAGAGGTACCAGTTTATTGAACGAAGTGTCTGGGCGAAGAAAGAGAAAGAAAAGGGACTTATCCAAAGACTTCTCAAAGACGATGAATAATTGTTCACTACTATCTAGTAGCCTGATGTGCCTTACTCGGGACGACTCCATTGCTAATCATTTTGAACAGGTAAAAACCCTCTTACAAACCGGTGCAAAACTCATCCAATTACGATCTAAATCAATTTCCAGACAAGATCTTTATACGCAAGCAAAGGGTGCTGCTGATCTTTGCAAAAAACATAATTGCACCCTTATAATCAACGATGACTATAATCTTGCAAAATACGTAGATGCAGATGGTGTTCATGTAGGAATAGACGATGCCCCAATAGAGCTCATCAGAAACGAATTACCTGAAGGCAAACTGATTGGCAAAACGGTTCATTCTATAGATGAGGCCAAACTCGCTCTAATCGAAAAACCGGATTATGTCGGATTGGGCCCATATAGATCCTCCTACACCAAAAAAGATTTGCAACCAACCCTGAATGAAGAAGATATCAAGCACATTGTTAATGTTTTAAGTCCGTTGCCTATCTTTTTGATTGGTGGTCTTTCAATCAATGATTTCTATCTGATTGAAAAGTTTGATATTCAAGGACTCGCATTGTGCTCGGCACTCTTTTCACAAGGCCTCAATAGTACAAATATGAAGGATATTATCCAAAAGAGCAGAGAATATTTTAATTCACCGTGCTTTTCCTGAAAAATGATTACTGACCCACTTGAAATTGCTGGTGAGTCTTTCCATTCCCGCTTGTTTGTCGGAACAGGAAAGTTTTCTTCTGGTGAAATTTTACAAGAAACCATCGAGAACTGCCAAAGCGAACTAGTCACCGTGGCGATGAAGCGGGCAAACCCCAAAGGCTTAGAAGATTCAATCTTGGATTTTCTCCAACATAAAACGGTCAGGCTATTGCCCAATACTTCTGGTGTGAGGGATGCAAAGGAAGCCATTTTTGTGGCTCAAATGGCTCGCGAAGCACTGGAAACAAATTGGTTAAAATTGGAAATTCATCCAGATCCGAAGTACTTGATGCCAGACCCAGTAGAAACATTACTTGCGACGGAAGAATTAGCAAAGCAAGGATTCATTGTCTTACCATACTGCCACGCAGACCCAGTGCTTTGTAAACGTCTAGAAGACGCCGGGGCTTCTGCAGTTATGCCACTGGGCTCACCTATTGGCAGTAATCGTGGTTTAGACAGTCGGGAATTCCTAAAAATTATCATCGAGCAATCTAATCTTCCTGTGGTTATTGATGCAGGTATTGGTTGTCCCTCTCACGCCGCTGAGGCTTTGGAAATTGGTGCGTCTGCCGTTTTGGTAAATACCGCGCTAGCCGTAGCAAATGATCCACCAGTTATGGGGATAGCCTTTCGTAAGGCGGTTGAAGCAGGAAGGTTGGCATTCCTTTCTGGATTAGGGAGTAAGCATGAAAATGCTCAGGCAACCTCACCCCTGACTGGATTCTTAAATTAATTTGTACCCCATGCCTAACTTCTTTGAGTTTTTAAAGGGTCATAACTGGTCTGATTGCAGCAGAAATTTACATGATATTGGCTCTAAAGATATTGAAAATGCATTAGCGAGAGAAGGGAAGGGCGGAATAACCGATCTGCTGGCCTTACTTTCACCCTTGGCCGGGCAAAGGTATTTGGAAGAACTAGCTCAACTAAGTCATTCGATTACCCTTAAAAGATTCGGTCAAGCCATTCGATTATTTGCTCCTATGTACCTCTCTAATGAATGTAATAATGTGTGTGATTATTGCGGTTTCAGTATGCATAACAAAATCCCCCGCAAAACCCTATCTGATGCCGAAATTCTACGAGAAGCGGGGATTTTGAAAAAACTCGGATTTGATCATATTCTTCTGGTAACCGGCGAATCAACCAAGCAGGTAGGTGTGGATTACCTTGCACATGCAATTGAGATATTACATCCGCACTTTGCTAATATTTCCGTAGAGGTACAACCCCTTGATACCGAGTCATACCGGCAATTAATTAAGGCAGGTATGCATGCGGTCATGGTGTATCAGGAAACCTATGATTCAATCAGTTATGCCAAGCATCATTTAAAAGGTAAAAAGACAAATTTCCGATGGCGCCTAAACACTCCTGACCGATTGGGCAATGCGGGGGTATATAAAATTGGATTAGGTTGCTTATTCGGACTTACTCAGGATTGGAGAACTGATGCTTTGTATGCGGGAATACACCTTGATTATTTAGAAAAGAAATATTGGAAAACAAGTTATTCCATGTCTTTTCCAAGAATTAGACCCTACGAGGGAGAAAATATTGTTGCGGTTGATTTGGATGATCGCGACCTCGTTCAGTTACTTTGTGCATTTCGAATTTTTAATCATGAATTAGAAATCACACTTTCAACTAGGGAAAGTCCGCAACTTAGGGAAAATCTACTGCCTCTTGGGATCACCACCATGAGTGCGGGGTCAAAAACCAATCCTGGGGGCTATACCGAGGATATTGAATCGCTTGAACAATTTTCTATTTCTGATGATCGATCGCCCGATAAAATTGCCAATATGCTTAAAAACAAGGGATATGACCCAGTTTGGAAAGACTGGGACTTTTCTTATGATCAACACAAAATGACCAAAGTAGAAGAAAGGACGGACGACCATTCTCATCAAAAAGTTCTCTTAGCTAATTAATTTTACGAATTCATGAATGAAGATGAACGGGAGCAATATCGCAGGCATATTTCGCTCGATGGGTTTGGAGAGGAAAAACAATTACTTTTAAAAGATTCTTCCGTACTGGTTGTAGGTGCTGGGGGATTAGGTTGTTCCACATTGCAATACCTCGTTGGTGCTGGAATTGGTAAAATTGGAATCATTGACAACGATCTGGTAGAAGTCTCTAACTTACAAAGACAGGTACTCTTTGATCACCAAGATATAGGGAAAGCCAAAGCCGAGGTTGCTTCATTGAAACTGAGTAAGATGAACCCCTTCATTAAAATCATTTTCTTCGTGGAAAGATTTACCAAGGACAACGCAAAATCTTTACTGGATGATTTTGATGTGATTATCGATGGGACGGATAATTTCTCCAGTCGTTACTTGATCAATGACGCCTGTATACTCTTTGGAAAACCCTTAATTCATGGTTCCATTCATAAGTTTGAGGGGATGGTTAGCGTATTTAATCATGAAAAGGGACCTACTTATCGCTGTCTTTTCCCTGAACAACCCGATCCTGCAAGCATTCCATCCTGTGCCGAGGCTGGAGTTATTGGGGTATTGCCAGGGATTATTGGATGCTGGCAAGCACTCGAAGCAATTAAGATAATTACTAAAATAGGAGAACCTCTTTCTGGGAAAGTTCTTTTGTACAATGCACTTTCACAATCTACTCGCATCGTTGCTTTACAAGCAATTGAAGAAAATCTTATCATCGAGAAATTACCCGATCCGATCGAAAATTGTTTGCTCCAATCCTCCAAGCACATGGACAGCATAATTGAGATCACAGAACAGGAACTTCTGCAAATGATGGAGGATGATGAAGATCTTCAAGTATTAGATGTCCGGGAACAATGGGAAAGAGATCAAGCCTGCATACAACCTTCAACGCACCAACCTTTAGGAAACCTTATGCAAGATTCCCTGAAGTTTATTTCGGAGAAACTAAATCCGAAAAAGAAACTTGTTATTTATTGTAAAGCAGGAGTTAGAAGTAGAATGGCTTGTCAAAGCTTAGTAGAAAATGGGTTTACCAAACTATACAACTTATCCAATGGCATGGACGGATGGAAGCTTACCTTTCCTGAAAAAACCCAAAAGGGTTAAATGACTCGTGCAATTGGATTGATTGCCGGCACTGATTCATCCGGAGGTGCTGGAATTGGAGCAGACCAGACAACCATCACTGATCACCAATGCATTGATTTTTCTGTAGTTAGTGCGATTACTTTTCAAAACTCCGTCACTCAACCCAAAATCTACCCAGTGCCCCATAATGGTCTAAGAAGTCAATTAAATGACTTACTGCAGGAGAAAATCGATTCAATCAAAATAGGTATGCTTCCTGATATTGAGGCAGTTGAGGCAGTTGAGCAATTCCTCAGTCTGATAGAGTGCGACAAAGTAATTCTGGATCCTGTAAAAAGTACCAGTAGTGGATATAAACTTATCTCCAATGATGGATGGAAAGCAATGGTGGATAGAATACTACCTAAAGTTCAATTGGTGACTCCAAATATACCCGAAGCTCTTGCACTATTGGACATGAATCATGATACGGTTGTGGATCATCTAGAGTTAGCTGAAAAATGCCTAGAACTCGGTTCAAATTCAATTTTGCTCAAAGGTGGACATTTTGCAGACCCTAAATCAAGTACAGATATTTTGGTCTCGGAAGGCCAAAGTCCAAGTAAGTTTCGATATGAGAGAATGCCAGGAGGGACTGAAGTTCGGGGAACTGGGTGTAGGCTTACTTCTGCAATTGCATGCAATTGGGCTAATGGGCAGGCATTACATGAAGCTGTCGGAAATGCCGGAAAATATGTACAGGAATATATTAGAAATTCCCTACCTACCGACCGAGGGCTTTTCTGATTAAATCCTCAGTCGTGCAATCTTTCCCTAGGGCTTCCGCCGCACGCCGTACTGCTTGATCCGCATCGGTTGCTTTGTAACCGAGAGTAAGCAAGGCCGAGACTGCATCGCCGTAGGTACCCAAATCCTGGCCAACCTCAGAAATATTTCCGGAATTATCAGTATCAAAGCCTGTTTTATTTACCGGCACGCTAACTAAAGTTCCTTTGGGAAGGACCTTATCTTTGAGTTCCACAACAATTCTTTCTGCAGTTTTCTTACCCAGTCCCTGGGCCTTGGACAACATCCCAACATCTCCCTGAGCGATTGAATTCTTAAGTGTGGGCAGAGATAAAGAACCCAATAAATTTAGGGCAATTTTAGGACCAATCCCTGACACTTTGTCCACAATCATACGAAAGAAATCCCGGGATTCTCGATCAATAAAACCGTACAAGGTTTGAGAATCTTCACGATAAGACGCTTGAATATGCAACCTTACTGTTTCGCCCAATGAAGGTAATTTTTCTGAGGTAGTGAGGGGAACATTAATTTCATAACCAATTCCTCCTGCCTGAATAACAGCCAAGTTTAACTGACATTCAATAAGAACACCTTCTATAAATGCAATCATTTCTAAAATTCCACTTAAACAAGCCCGAGTACATCCTGCATGGAAAAAAGCCCAGGGGGTTGATCCCTGATCCATTTTGCTGCACGCAGAGCACCTACGGCAAAGATCTTACGATCTGTCGCCCGATGAGTGAGCTCAATACGTTCACCCATCCCAGCAAATAAAACGGTATGATCACCCACAACATCTCCGCCCCTCAGAGCATGGGAACCGATTTCTTTTGCAGGTCGCTCGCCCACCATTCCATTTCTTCCATGAGCAATCTGTTTATCAGTTAATTCACGCGAATTTTTCAAAATTTCAAGTAATCGATCTGCAGTACCACTCGGTGCGTCTTTCTTTAATCGGTGATGCATTTCAATGACTTCCGGATCAAATTTTGATGACGAATCAAGTACACGGGCGGCTATCTCAGTTATGTAAAACAATAAATTTACCCCAGTTGAAAAATTTCCCGCCCAAACGATGGGAATTTTTGATGAAAAAGATTCAATTTCTGACTTTTCTGCTGGTCCATGTCCAGTCGTTCCAATGACCATTGGTTTTCCTGCATCCACGCATAATCTTGCCAGCGGTAAAGTAGCCTCTCTCAAGGAGAAATCAATCACTACATCACAATCGTTAATCCCCTGAATTGGATCATCTCCCACATCTATTGGGCATGATATATGACAACCATTATCTTCAGAGATTTCAGTGATTGAACGCCCCATGCGACCGGCCGATCCACTCAATAATATATTTACGCTCATGAACAAATTATTTGAGAAACTTTCAGGTTCTGGGCAATTCTTCTTAATAAATCGGAGCTCTCAGCGGAAGGTGGGCAAAGGGGCAAACGTACCTCAGAAGATTCTATAATTCCTGCCATTTCCATAAGAACTTTAACCGGTACAGGATTAGGTTCACAAAAAAGATCGGTAAACAAATTATAATTTGCAAGGTGAAGACTTCTCGCATTTTCAAAGTCTCCCCCCAGAGCGTAGTTCACCATTTCAGAGACTATTTCGGGAATCAGGTTTGATGCCACACTGACTACCCCTTTTGCCCCACAAGCCATAAAAGGAAGAGTCAGTCCATCATCTCCTGACAACACTACAAAATCTGAATCTAAAGCTACCAAAGTCTCCGAAACTTTCGAAGATCGGCCACCAGCTTCTTTTAAAGCACAAATATGGGGAAATTTTTCCCTGAGCCGAAAAATGGTATCTGTGGAAATCTCAATTCCACACCTAGATGGAATCGAATATAGAACGATTGGCTTTTCCGTAGCCTCAGCTAAGGCGGAAAAATGAGCCAGCAATCCATCTTGAGTGGGTTTATTGTAATACGGTGCGACTAGTAAAAAAGCATCCGCCCCAAGTTTGTCTGCTGATTTAGTCAAACTTAGTGCCTCAGAAGTCGAATTCGCCCCGGTACCGGCAATTACCAATGTTTTGTCATCTGAGGCACCTATGCAGGTACGAATAACCTGTAAATGTTCTTTTTCAGAAAGGGTGGGGGATTCCCCGGTTGTTCCGCAAGGAACTATCCCAGCCACTCCGCTTTGTAGCTGATTGCTAACTATGCGTTCGAGGTCTGCATACGCTACTGCCCCATCCAACATTGGGGTAACCAATGCGGTGTGTACTCCATGAAGTCGATTCTTGTCCATTGTTTAGTTTTGTGAGATAAGCATAGATACACTTAAGTGTTCTTCTTCGAGTTTTGTCGAGAGAAACACGGGGTGGTCAACTTTTTAATGGTGGAAACTAACAGGATTCGCAATTTTTGTATCATCGCTCATGTCGATCATGGCAAGACAACCTTGTCTGACCGCCTGCTCGAACGCACCCAAACGGTCATGCAACGAGAGATGAAGGACCAATTACTGGACTCCATGGATTTAGAGCGAGAGAGGGGCATCACAATTAAGTGCCATCCAGTCACTATGAAATACAGGGCTGCAGATGGTCAGGATTATCTCTTTAATCTGATCGATACTCCGGGCCATGTTGACTTTGCATATGAAGTTTCCAGAAGTCTAGCAGCTTGTGAAGGTGCACTTTTATTGATTGATGCATCCCAAGGAGTTGAGGCACAAACCTTAGCAAATGCTCAACTTGCCGATGCTCAAGGACTCACCATCATTCCAGTTATCAATAAAGTGGACCTACCCAGTGCTGATGTCGACCGGGTATCTAATCAAATTGAAGAAATTCTCGCCATACCCGCAGAAGAAGCCATTCATGCGAGCGGAAAATCCGGTATCGGGGTAGAAGAGATTCTCGAGGCAGTGGTTCATCGTTTACCTCCTCCAAGATGGGCAGACTACCCAAATTCTAGGGCCCTAATTTTTGACAGTCAATATGACGCCTATCGCGGTGTTATCTGCTATTTAAGGGTTTTTTCAGGTACTTTTTCTCTCAACCAAAGTTTAATTTTGATGAGTGATCAAAGAAAAACTCAGGTCAAAGAATTGGGTACTTTTGTTCCTAGCCCATTACCCAAAGCAACCCTGAATGAAGGGGAGGTAGGTTATGTGGTTACCGGCATTCGGGATGTGGCGGACATT
Organism: Opitutales bacterium; assembly: GCA_900299365.1. Classification (GTDB taxonomy): domain Bacteria; phylum Verrucomicrobiota; class Verrucomicrobiia; order Opitutales; family Seribacteraceae; genus Chordibacter. Next base: position 2,835 of record OMJS01000100.1, on the reverse strand, counting down.
AAGATTGGTGATACTTTAACCCTTGGCGAATCCCCGGCAGACCAAATGTTGCCTGGATATAAAGAAGTTCGTCCCATGGTTTTTAGTGGGCTTTATCCGTTGGACACTTCAGATTATGAAAAATTAAAACGAAGCGTTGGAAAACTTAGGTTAAATGATGCGTCTTTTAGTTTCCAGGCAGAGACATCGGTTGCTTTAGGATTTGGTTTTCGTTGCGGCTTTCTTGGTTTGCTCCATATGGAAATTATTCAGGAAAGACTTAGAAGAGAATATGAACTCGATTTAATTTCCACTTACCCAAGTGTTATATACCGAGTTACTATGACCACAGGAGAAATGATCGAAGTGGACAATCCACTGGAATTACCAGATCCATCTGAAATTGAGCGAATCGAAGAACCCACCATTATTGCCCGTATCCATGCCCCTAATCAATCAATCGGTGATCTTTTGGCTCTAGTAACCGAAAAACGAGGAACCTGTAGCAACACTGAAACAATCGATGAAACACGGGTCATGCTCACCTGCCACTTACCTTTGAATGAAATTCTTGTCGATTTTAATGACCGTCTAAAAAGCGTTACCCATGGTTATGGATCGATGGATTATGATATGGATGAATACGCGGAGTCCTCGCTGGTCAGAATGGAAATTTTGGTTAACGCTGAACCAGTTGATGCATTTTCCACCATTGTCCATCGTGACAAAGCCGAGTCGAGGGGTAGGGCACTTTGTGCAAAACTAAAGGAAATTTTACCTAGGCAACTTTTTAAAATAGCCCTACAGGCGGCAATCGGAGGAAAAGTAATTGCACGGGAAACGATCAGTGCAATGAGAAAGGATGTTACTGCAAAATGTTATGGTGGTGATATTTCACGAAAGAGAAAATTACTCGACAAGCAAAAAGAAGGGAAAAAAAGAATGAAACAAATAGGAAGTGTAAACATACCACAAGAGGCATTTGTTCAAATCCTTAAAAGCTCCAACTAAAGTAAAAGTTGCCATCCTTTACTTAAAAGCAAAGCATAACTCCAAATAATAGTAATTTTACATGACCGGTACCCACATACCACGCGAACCAAAGAGAAGAGAGTACAAAACAGCCAAGGAACTGCTAAGAACTGGAACTAAGGTCTGGCTTTATAAAAAAGACAGACTCCCCCCAATCGAGGAACGTGCCCTTAAAATTGCCATCGATGGTTTAAAGGATGCATTAAAAGAAAAAAATAGTCCTGCTGAAGTTCTTGAAAAAAAAGCACGCATCCTCGATGAAGCGTTGAGAAAGTCAGGTGGCCACTTTTATCACAAAAAAAATTGGGTAGAAAATGTCGAGATGTTACTCGTTGCTGCAATTGTGATTCTTGGTATCCGAAGCTTTTTTGTTCAGCCTTTTATCATTCCAACCAATTCAATGTATCCATCTTTCTATGGCATGACACCCTATATCTACGAAGAGGATGATTCTCCGAATCTTTTGGAGCGAGCTATTGATAAGGTTTTGCTCGGGGCATCGCACTATCAAATGGAGGCAGGATCGAGTGGCACGCTGTATTTAGTTTTGCAAAACGGAACAAGTCATCAATATGTACAGAGTAATTTTCCCAACGGGCGTTTCTTCGTTATCCCTACAATGGTAAGGAAATATGTTTTCGAGATTGGTGGGAAGGAACATTTCTTGAAGGTGCCTGCAGAATTTGACCTCGATGAATTACTTGCCAAAAAATTTGCGGGCATAGAAAATTTACGGGATTTACCCATGGTAGTTGGCCAAGACGCATCACTAGCCCAGGGAAGACTCAAATTATCGGAAAGGAAATATTCCAAAGGCGATATACCACTGGCTTTTGATATTCTTCTGGGAGATGCATTGTTTGTCGATCGTATGAGTTACAATTTCATCAGGCCAAATGCCGGAGATCCCATAGTTTTTCGCACCGAGAGTATTGACCGATTTAATTCAAAATTAGGCACGCAGGCTTTTACTCAAATTGGTGAGGATAAATATTACATCAAAAGACTGGTTGGAGAACCCGGAGATGAATTAGAAATTCAAGTGCCTGAGGATATTTTTACTAACGGTACCGATGTAAGGAAAGGAGTTCCAGGAATTCTTTATCGCAATAACAAGCCAATCAATGGATCAGGAGCATTTACCGAGAACCAGAAACAAACTCGATTATTTGCAAAATCCGCAAATCATAGGCTGGTTAATGGATATCCAGGCTACCGAGCGGATGGTTTACTTAGTAATCGGAATAAAATAAAAGTTCCTCATAAAAATGACCCAAACAACCAAACTGGCTTGAATGGATATTTTGCGATGGGAGATAATTCGACGGATAGCCTCGATGGCAGGGCCTGGGGCTTTGTACCTGAAAATGAACTAATTGGGCGTGCTTTGTTTATTTACTATCCATTTACCAAACGCTGGGGAATTAGTAAATAGTTCGGACAATATACATTATGTCTAATTAAAGTATTTATGGTCAATAATTCCGAACTGCCCCCTTGGTTGAAAAATCGAGGTTCTGGTGTTCACTTACACCCAAGTTCGCTTCCAGGAGGATATGGTATAGGTAATCTAGGAAGGTTTGCCTATGAGTGGATAGACTTCTTGTCTGAAGCTGGGTTTAAGTACTGGCAAATGTGTCCAGTTGGTCCGACGGGATATGGTGACTCTCCATATCAAGTATTTTCTTCCTCTGCAGGTAATCCATATTTTATCGACTTAGATGCATTGATCTCAATGAGTTACTTATCTTCTAGTGAGGTGGAAAACATTCCATTGCCCGCTCCAAACCAAGTCGATTATGGAAATCTTTATAATACTTTTTT
>OMJS01000099.1 GCA_900299365.1 Opitutales bacterium | reverse complement strand
GGCGGTTCTGGTTGACAAGCAGGCAAATTGGCTTCGCGGAATCAGAATAACCAGTGGCACAAACGCAGTAGCTAGACCATTTAGCATGCTAACAGGAGAAGACCTTACGGAATACTACCTGTCTTATCGCACAGATATTTCATATGATGGACTTACGATTCATGTATCCAATACCGGGGATGAAATACTTGAGCCATTTCTATTGGACGCCACTCCACAAACCCCCAACTCATTTTTAAACGGTGAGGGTGCACTGCTGGTTGGGAAGACATACTCGGATTACGATGCAGATGTTCATTTTACTGCAATAAGAAAAGGAGGGATAGCCCCCATGCCTTTTATCGAAGTAGCAATACACGCAGGATCTGTCACTAGAGATGAGGCAGAAGCACCAGACTTTAATCTAACAGCAAGCACCACATTTCCAACCGTCGGTGAGTATGTACGTATGTCTGTGGATATCAACAACTCGTCCAACTATGCCTACTCTTGGTATTTAAACGAGGAGCATTTAATCGCTGATAAATATCTTAACAACCCTTCAATATTTTTAAACTTCAATGAGGTTGGTTACCAAATTCTACGGGTGGTTGTATCCGACATGAAGGGTGGCGTGTCATCTCGTAATATTGTTATTTCCGTTGGCAATAAAGATTATACAAATAAATCACTGGTTACTGGTACAGTTCGTTCGAGACAAAACCCTGTGCAAGGAGCAAGGGTTGTTATCCAAAAATCTCCTGTAATCGAACATACAGTATCTCTAGCGGGAGAAGTATTTGACAGTTTTCTTCCCAGCGGAAGTAATAACCCGGCAAAGTTTTTGATTGATGGTGAAATTGCACCTGAGTTGCATTTTCATCGAGGAGAAATCCATCGTTTTGTTTTGGACCCCACAATGGAAGGAGTGAGTATGTCATTCGTGGCGGGAGTAGAGAACGAGTCCCCCAAAATACTTCTTAATATGCTGTCAGATGTCCGTATAGATCTGGAAAATGGTAATGGATATATTCGCAACCCAGACCTGAATTACACATTTAGCTCTTCATTTGCAAATTACAGGACTCAGCATGTTGGCAATTACCTTGCGTTGCTTGAATACCTGCAGGAACACCAAAATATGACTCTGAGCACTGCTGCAATCGATATAAACTCGACATCGGCAAACAACCCCGAAACCTTAGATCTTTTGGAGTATTTAGATGATCAAAATCTTTCTGGATTTTTTGACTTCAATGATACTACCCGCTCGAATTTAATTACTCGTCCCTATGCCAAGGCATTGATGAGGGAATCCAATATTACTAAAGCCCGGGTTGGACCCCTGGAAGTCAATGAGTTTGGTGGACTTCTTGCCTATGGGGGTCGCGGTTATGACCGAAATGACACCCCAGTTGTGGAGGTGCGTAGGGCAAGTATTTGGGAAGATTACAATAAATCTGAAGCAAACGCCACTGCGTATGTGGACGGTGTGGGTACAATATCCCCAGTAATTTCTAACTCATTTCTTGGCAATACATGGGAAAGTCGCCCTAATGACTCAATTGTTCCAGAAATTGTTGTGTGGGGGAGCGGAGGAATAGACGCACAGGATCCAGATGCAAGTGTGGAAGCGAATGTGACCAACTGGAGAGATAGTGGATCTTACATGCGTACAATTTCGATATATAACCAAGGAAAAGGGTTTGAACCTAACAGTACTATGGCAGTACTACACTATCCTCTAGACCCTTTTGCATATTGGAGCTTCGATCGACATGAGAGCCTTTTTGAGGACAAGAATAAGTCCAGACATCAACCATCTCCTGGATGGAACAGCGAGCCCGATGCAGTAAATCTCAAACATTATTGGCGATTGGACACCAATGTCAGTGGTGGTTCAAAGAATGAAATCAATGCCAGTGCAGTATTTTCTGGTACTCAAACACTGCGCGAGAAAGACTTCAATGACTGGGGATTGTTAGGGAAAGCACTCGAAATTAATTCCACAAACGAGCTTCATGCACTTCGTGTTTTAGATGAGAATTTTACCCTCTCTATGTGGGTAAAACCTGAAGGTAATTTTGATATAAATTTCTCATCCACTGATGGAGTAGTTTTTGATGCGACTTTGAAAGAATACGAGTTATCTGGCTCGGGAGATGTTATGATGCCTCAAGTCGAAAATTACTGGACTCATGTCGCCATAGTTTCGAAGGAGGATCAGGCAGATTTATATATTGATGGAAGGGCCAGCCCCAACTCTGTTTCAATATCCGCAAGCGATCTTAATATTACCTCTATTACCTCATTGCTTCTCGACGAGGTAAGAATTTATGGTGTTCCATTAAGCGAAGCAGAGGTCAGATACCTTGCTGGACGAACTTATCTTGATTTATCTGGAAATAAATATCATGCACCTCCCATTGGCAGTGATGATTTTTTACCCATCAGTCCTGAAACAGTTACTGCAGGGGACGATAAAGTACCGGAATATCTGCCTTATCCAAATTCAAGCAATGGTTCTGGTAGGCTGGGAGACTCATTTGCAGGAGAACTGAATGGTTTATCCCTACAATTTGATGGTGCTTCAGATTACCTGGACCTGTCCACTAATTCCTTAGAGTTTGGTCTTGCTGAAGGTACATTTTCCCTATGGGTAAAAACAACATCTTCACAGTCTCCCAATCCATTATTTTGGTTATCAAGCCCACCTGTCATCGATGTTTTTACTGATACCGATACCAATGAGACAGAAATAACCATTACCCCAGGAAGTTTCTTTGCCCTAGAGTTATCCAATGGTTTGCCGCGCCTTGGGGGAATTGGGGCAAATTCCCCGAGTAACCAGGTAAATGATGGCGATTGGCATCACATTGTAGCTACTTTTCCATTGGGGCAAATCTGGATAGACGGAAGTTTGGTATCTATTAGTAACTACGATCTGCAGGATACTCTTTATGAAGGGTTTGATAACCTGTTCTCATTCTCTGCAGATGCTGATACCATGAATATAGGACGGGCGATGGACCGGACAATCCGTGACCAAGAAATTTTCTTTAATGGCCGGATGGATGATTTTGTTATATATGATCGATTACTGACCAATGCGGAAGTTCAGTATTTGTTTGAAATGCGTCGTGGACGCGAACAACTTCCTCGATTGGAAGCAATTGTTGATGCCATTGGAACCGTCGATGTAAACCGGGGTGGTGCGGGATACCGGGAAAATCCAGAATTAGTTTTTTGGTACGGAAGTGAGGAAAATAAATCTGACCTTTCCAGTTTCCCTACACTTACCTCATTGGAAAATAATTTCACCGATACAAACGGAACACATGGTCAGTTAGCCTATGTGGTCGATGAAGATACAGTCTACAGCTTCCACAAAGGCAAGAGTTCTAATCGTACATACTCATGGCGCCAAGGTACAGCCAATGGTTGGCGCAGACTTATTGATGCACATGGAATAGGCGAATTCGAAAATGCATCGGTTGGGGAAATTGTATGGGTAGAAAAAATGAACACCGTCACAACCTTGCCCATGCCCGATGGCCGAATGGTTGACCGTATAAAAGTGGATTATATTACCATGAATCAAAACCGGTCCACACCTCTAGAATTAAATGCATCCTATCCATGGCCACATTCC
>OMJS01000098.1 GCA_900299365.1 Opitutales bacterium | reverse complement strand
TTGGTATATACTCGGTTTAATCAATGAAGAAGCAAAGCCCACTAATCGTGGCCGTATATTTAGCCAATTTTCAAGGGGGGAAGGGTTGGCGGTGGCAGTAGCTTTGGAGGATGAAACCTATCCGGTGGACGAATTAATTTATGACCTCGCAAACTTGCGGGCGGGGCATCGTTTCCGGGCATGGGCAAAATCAGAATCCCGTTTGTCTGCTCTCTGTCGACAGGCCTATGGTTTTCGGGATTACCCAGGATATTTGCGGGCTGGATTGCCAATGGAGTATGGTGAGGGTGGAGTGGATTTTATTCGCGAACATTCCCTTATTCATGGGACTAGTCAGGAGGAGGGAGAAGACCTTGGGGCTGGAGATGTTGAACGGTTAATAATCGAATGGAAAAGCCTGCTCGATTTAATTGTTCACGGCAGGGAATTAAACATCAGTCGATGGTCGGAACTGCAAAAGGTTGCCAAAAAATTGGGTGGTGGACAGGCACCGGCGGAAGAATTGGTCGAGTTGCCCGAATTACCTGTTAGGCAAAGACGACGCTTCGAAGGCCCGATTCGTAGAGGATAGTAAGAATTTAGGATAGTGCCCGCAGGGCCTCCTCAGTTTCCTGTTTCTTTGCCTTGTTTTCGGACAGTTGACGCTTTGCTCCATCCACCACCGGAGGGGGTGCTTTTTCAGTAAAGGCAGGGTTGCCTAATTTATTTTCAATGGAGAAAATGATTTTTTCTAGTCCCTGTATTTCCTTGGTTAATCTGGTTTTTTCTGCCTCAACATCAATTCCGCTGGCAAGATCCATGTAGACCGACCCAAAAGCAGTGACGAGTGCAGGCATGCCGGCAGGTGCAACGGTTACTCGGTTGAATGCCCCTGCTCCGACAGAACTTAGCACCGAGGAGAGATGCTTGATCAATATTGCGGACTTATCATCATCGGCAAGATAGGAAAATTCCACCTTGTTATTATTGGCTAGGTTTCGATCTGCTTTGAGGGCTCGCATGGAGGTGACCAGTTCGCGGATGGCGAGCATCTCTTCGAGGGCTGATGGGTCGAGTTCGATTGCTTTGCTTCTCAGTAAAATTTGCAGTTCCGAACCATCACCAGGTTTGGACCATTGAATGGATTGCCCTCCGGAAAAGCCCAGTACTTTCCAAAGTTCCTCAGTTATAAAAGGAGTGACTGGATGGAGGAGTAAAAGTACCTGGCGTAAACAAAGATCCTGCACCGAAAGGCAGGTATCCTTTCCATCGCCTCCTCGCATACGTGGCTTGGAATTTTCCACATACCAATCGCAAAGATCGTTCCAGAAGAACCGGTAAATGGAATGGAGAACAGAATTGAATTCATAGTCTAAGTACAAACGCTCAACCTCATCCAGTGTTTGAACCAGGCGGAGCAGGATGGCATGATCATCTTGGTTGAGTTGTGCTGGTTCAATGCGGGCAATAATTTCTGTTAGGCTGGATTCACGGGTCTGTTCATCCGCCATTTGACGAAACCGAGAAACATTCCATAATTTATTACAGAAATTTCTCCCTTGCTCGATCCGTTCCTCGGAGAAACGAATGTCCTGTCCCTTGGGAGCGATACTCATGATTCCATGGCGCAATCCATCGGCCCCATACTTATCAATAAGGTCGAGTGGGTCGGGCGAATTTCCTAGTGACTTGGACATTTTACGACCTTTTGCATCTCGGATAATTCCAGTAAAATAAACATCACGAAAGGGTATACGTTTACGGATATCCTCATCCGATAGCATGGTGCCTGGGTCGACCGGTTTACCTTTGAATTCGAGGCCGGCCATGATCATACGGGCAACCCAAAAGAAAATAATGTCCGGCCCGGTAACGAGAGCAGAGGTGGGGTAGAAATAATCCAATCCCTTTTCTTGCATCGCTGATTCATCCGGCCATCCCATAGTTGCAATGGGCCAGAGCCAGGAGGATGCCCATGTATCAAGCACATCCTCGTCCTGTTCCCAGTTTTCCGGGTCCTCGGGACCCTCCACAGATACATGCCAGTTGTTTGGGTCGTTCCTAGGCTCTCCCTTGCGGTACCAAACGGGAATACGGTGACCCCACCAAAGTTGCCGACTAATACACCAGTCCTGAATATTTTCCAGCCAGTGTAAATAGGTTTTCGTCCAGCGTTCGGGGAAGTAACGGATCATTCCTTCAGAAACGGCTCGTTTTGCCTCCTCCACTCGAGGGTAACGCAAGAACCATTGTTCGGATAATCTGGGCTCAATCGGCACATCTGCCCGTTCGGAAAAGCCCACATTATTGGCATGATCTTCTTCATCTATGAGGTCGCCCTGTTCACGGAGTTTTTCCACGGTTGCCCTACGTGCTTCAAATCTGTCCATGCCAGAGAAGTCCGGACCGGCAAGGTCATTCAGGGTACCGTCTTCGTTCAACACATCAATAATGGCAAGCTTGTGCCTCTGCCCGATTTGAAAGTCCAAGGGATCATGAGCCGGGGTGATTTTGAGCATCCCAGTACCAAAATCTTTTTCCACTGCATCATCTGCAATAATGGGGATCTCAGCCGGTTGCAGGGGACGTCTTACTTTTTTTCCTTCCAGTTTTGGCCAACGTTCATCCTCCGGATGGATGGCTAGGGCAACATCTCCCATAATAGTTTCTGGACGGGTGGTGGATACATATAAATATTCACCCGGAGAATCAATTAGTTCGTAGCGAATTTTAAAGAGCTTGCCGTTTTGAGGCTTCATGATCACTTCCTCATCAGAGAGAGCGGTCCGGCTGACCGGGCACCAGTTAACCATCCGTTTACCCCGGTAGACATAGCCGTTATTAAATAGTTGTACAAAGGCTTCGAGCACCGCCTGCGAATAATCCGGATCTAGTGTATGAACGGTCCGTTCCCAGTCGCAGGAACAGCCTAGTTTTCGCAATTGTTTGAGGATGATTCCGCCGTGTTTATCCCTCCATTCTTTTGCGTGTTCCAGAAAACCTTCTCGTCCGAGTTCATACTTACTCTTACCCTCTTTGCGAAGTTGTTGTTCCACCTTTGTTTGGGTGGCAATACCCGCATGATCAGTACCCGGTAGCCAGAGAGTATTGTGACCCTGTTGCCTGGCCCGGCGGGCAAGTATGTCCTGGATCGTGTTGTTGAGCACATGCCCCATGGTTAGAACACCGGTCACATTGGGTGGGGGGATGACAATGGAATAGGCGGGTTTTTCCGCATCTGGTTTGCCACGAAAGGACCCCTCATTTTCCCAGGACTGGTAGAGGCGGTCCTCCACATCTTTTGGTTGGTATGCTTTTTCCATTTACTCGATCGAAAGCGATCTATCCTACCTCAACCTACGGGATTGGCGAGTAAAAGAGCGCGTGTGTCCATCCTGAAATAGACGCACCTCGGGTTTGCGAAGAAAAGGAGTCAGTAAAATACCCGCAGTAAATCCGCCAAGATGGGCGGCAATCGCAACCCCACCAGCTTGTTTCATTGATTCGGGTAGAGCGATTATTTGTTCAAGTACCCATAGTCCCAACACCATGTAGGCGGGTAGATAGAGGGTGCCGATAAATAAAAAGAACCAATAAAACACACGGATGTTAGCACGCGGGTACAATAGCAAATATCCGGCAATTACCCCGGAGATTGCCCCCGATGCACCAACCATCGGTATTTCCGACATTGGATTAATCAAGGATTGGGCAATAGCCGCAAAAAATCCGCAAAGTATGTAGAAAAGAAAATACTTCACTTTGCCCAAGGCATCCTCGAGGTTATCCCCGTAGAGATATAGAAAGAGCATATTGCCCAGTAAGTGTAGTAGACCACCGTGGCTGAACATTGAGCTAATTACCGATCCCCATTCCCATGCCATTACCCCGATGTCATTCTGTGTGAATTGGCCAAAAAAAGCCGCTGGAATGAAACCAAAATTGGCAAAATATAATTCCTGCCCCTTGGGCCCAAGGGGCAATTGATAGGCAAGAAATACCCAAATATTGATTCCAATAAACAACCAGTTGACCAGAGGGAAGGAACGGGTAGGGTTGTCGTCTCGATAGGGAAAGAAAATCATATCTTTTGCAGTATACTAGTAAACTCGGTTAGCATGAGCAATCCCGGGCTTGTCTATTTTCCTGGCTCGTTTTACCTAATCAATAATATGCGGGAAAATCATCAACGATTGGGCGTATTTCGGAGCGA
>OMJS01000097.1 GCA_900299365.1 Opitutales bacterium | reverse complement strand
TATGATCCGGATACTATGATTAACCAGACAGGTTTTGTCTTGGAAGTAAATGGAGAAGAGTTAGATACATTCATAACAGGAGCGGATCCTTACTTTTCTTTTCTTTGGACACCAGAGAGACCTGGCGATTACAACATTCGTGTACGTGGATCATCTGTGGATGGTACCGAAGCATTTACACAAAACCTGGATGTTGAGGTGTTTAACGATGCGAGAAATACGGTAACCATGTTGGCAACCGCATTAGTTGAAGAACCTATTCATGCAGTAGGGAATATTTTCATGCTACCCTTTCAAATTGATTCGGTTCTTGGAACTGTGGAAGAAATACGAGTTTTTGATAACGGGGTGGAAGTAGGTAGCTATCCCGCCACTCAAAGGAACAACATTTCCTACGAACCGGGATCTGGGATCTTCACTTTTTCTTGGGTTCCTAATTATGTTGGAAAGCATGAAATCCTGGTTTCTGTAAAACTTCAAAACGGGCTTTATGTCTTTTCTGAAGCCCATACTTTTGAAGCTGCGGAAGGAATAAATATTTTGATTTCTCCCTCTTCTCCGGCCTTAAATAATGAACCTTATCCCTTCTTGTTGCATGAACAATGTACAAAAGTTGGGGTAGAAGTAGAGGTTGGTCGAGGACAAGCTCCTGAATTCTCCCAAGCTTTTCTTTATGGAAATGAAATCCTTTTGGCACACACCGTCTTTCCTGACAATTTCGAATATGAATACAATGCCTTAGGCTTTAGTAACAATAGAGTGGCGTGGAATTTTGATTGGAATGTAAGTTTTAAAGATTTTGTTGATCTTCCAACCGACGCAAACAAAAGTGTACAGCTCGATTTAAAAGTAATCGCAGTTACCCGAGCGGATATGTCAATGGGCGTACATGGGCAAGAAATTATTTCTGAAGCTTTACCAGTTTATTTAAGAGCATTGGACATCAATGATCCAGTAAGTTCTATTGCGTTGTATTATTTTGCTGTTACTGGGGATAGACTTTGTGATATCAGGGATTTGTATCCTAACACCGAAGATGCTCCCGATTTTGATACAAATGGCACAAGCGATACAAATACAACGGATGATACCGATGTAGTGGAAGACATTGTCGAAAACATAAGCAATGAAGACTATGTTGATCTAATAGGTGCACATGTTGTTCTCTATGGTTCCTATCATGAGGACGCTGATGATTTCTTCGATGAATGGGAAAAGTATGACCAAGAATTTGGACGGGATCTAATTCGGTACATAACCAATGAGTTTGACTCTCGCGATAGGGCAGAAAGAAGCTACATTAGCTTGTATGGTCATATATATGATGATCGGGATCAGTTTTTAGGAGAGCGAGAGGGAGATTATTATGGTAATCGCCTAGAATTTGTTAATCGTCATTTCAAAAATAAATATGGAAAGCTTCCGTTTCCTGTACAGGGCCAAAGTGGAGCTATTAAAATGTGGAACAATAGAACGTTGGGAAATGTTGGAGTTGCTGCAGATTTTATTTTCAACCTAGTAAGAGAACCAACGATAGTAGGAGGAATTGGCGGAAACCAAACCTACCTACCCAACATGACAGCCCATCGTGGAATTTATTTGTCAAAAGCACAAGCATACTTGGCAATTAAAAATACACCTACTCAACAAAGAGTAGGAAAGGTAGATTTTCAAAACCTCGATGAGGCATCGAATTATTTTGTCCAATCTTCATACCTTAGGCAGAAGTTTAATTTTCTTTGGGATGATTCTAAGACCAGCGATGTTTCTGCTAACTGGAAAAATGAAGACTGGTTCGGATGGTTTACGGATGAAGCATATCCATGGATTTATCACATTGATTTGGGTTGGCTATACTCGAATAGTAATTCTCAGAACAACATATGGCTATATTCTCAGTCAATGGGCTGGTTCTGGACAAACCAGGAAATTTTCAAGGATCATGCAAATTTAACCGCCGATAACCAAAGGTTTATTTATCGGGTTCGACCCAAGTCGGATGGTGGTTGGGAGGGATCCTGGTCTTTGCTTATCTTGCCAGGGCCGGATAATGATTCAGGCACTATCCAGATATATGATTATGGGTACCATTCTTTCTAGGATTAAGCCCAGGATGGTTTGATCTCAAAACATCAAATTCCATAGCTTTTGGGGTGGGCAATTCCTTGCAGACATTGCATCTGATACACTCATTAGATCCGGCGACAGGCGGAGTGCTATCTGCAGTAGAACTGTTAAACCAAGCCCTGTTGGATAATGGTATAGATTCTATAATATCGGATGATCCCAAAGTAAGAAACAGGGACAAAAACGAATGGACTATTGCACATGGTCTCTGGCAGTGGCCGGGCAGAAGAGCCCGGGAGTTGGGCAACCGTTACTTGGTCTATCCTCATGGGATGCTCGATCCATGGTTCAAAAAAACCTATCCTCTAAAACATTTAAAAAAACAGCTCTACTGGTGGGCAAAGCAGGGAAGCATTTTACGGAATGCTCATGCGGTTTGCTTTACCACCGAGGAAGAATGTCTACTCGCCCAGAAGACTTTTTTTCCTTATCAGGCTTGTGAGGTGGTTACAGGACTGGGAGTGATGGAACCTCCTGTACAAACCGATGAGCAGGCAGAAATGTTCCATCAAAAATATCCCCAATTAAAGGGTAAAAAGGGGCTATTATACCTAGGTAGATTTCATCCCAAAAAGGGCGTGGATGATCTCATCCGGGCATGGAAGAACCGGAGAAAAAAAGCAGAAGAAATTCTGGTGCTGGCGGGACCCTTGGAAGAAGGCATTGACTGGATTAAATTTTTGAAAAATTTGGCAAATGATGATCCCTCAATTGTTTGGACAGGAATGCTGGAGGGTGATCTCAAGTGGAGTGCTTTACGATGGGCTGATTCTTTGATTCTTCCTTCTCATCAGGAGAATTATGGTATGGTGGTGGCCGAGGCATGCTCGGTTGGTCTACCAGTCTATTTAACCAATAAAGTAAACCTTTGGCGGGAGGTTATGGATGCTGGTGCCGGTGCAGTTGAAAGCGATACACCTGAGGGCATCCAAAACCTGGTAAACCTATGGACTGTATCTAACCGCACACCATTAAGTACGGCAGCTCAGAAATGTTTTGCGGAGCGTCTCCATATAGCACATACAGTCGAGCGGTTGTTAGGGGTTATGCAGGAACCTGCTGGATGAAGATAACCATCTTACAGGGTGCCTTTTTACCGGTTCCTCCTTTGCGCGGAGGAGCTATCGAAAAAGCTTGGCAAGCACTGGGCGAGGCTTTTGTCCGAGCGGGGCATGAGGTTACCCATATTTCGCGACTCTGTGACATGTTGCCCTCAAAGGAAGAGATCCAAGGGGTTCAGCACCTGAGGATCAAAGGAGAAGACTCATGTAAAAATTCCACCATTCTAAAATTCCGCGAGTTTTCTTATGTTTGGCGGGCACGAAAAATTTTACCTGCTGCCGATATTTTGATTACCCATGCATTCTGGGCACCCTTGCTTTTAAATCCAAAAAAATACGGAAAAATATATGTGCATGTAGGAAGATACCCTAAAGGTCAGATGAGGTTTTACACCAAAGTAGCCAGGTTTCAGGCACCCAGTAGAGTGGTGGCTAATGCAATATCTAAAGAATTGCCCGACAGGGATGATCGTGTTCTTACTATTCCCTATCCATTGCCTTTTTCCGCAGACCAATGTGTACCAATCGAGCAGCGCCCCAAGCGGGTACTTTATACGGGTAGAATCCATCCGGAAAAAGGGGTACTCGAACTGGTGCGTGCTTGGCGAAAACTACCGGACGAGGTACAAAAAGAATGGAGCCTCAGACTTGTCGGGCCTTGGCGGGAAGAACAAGGCGGAGCAGGCAAAGTATTTTTAGAAAAGATAAAGTCCGAAGCGAATCACAAAATCGAAATTAAGGAACCCGTTTTTGAGGAAAAAGATTTAATCAAGCAATACCAGAAAGCCCGAATATTTGTTTATCCATCCCTGGCAAAGATGGGAGAGACTTTTGGACTGGCCGCATTGGAAGCGATGAGTTGTGGATGCGTGCCTCTGGTTTCCTCGCTCGAATGCTTTTCTGATTTCATCGAGGACGGAGTTAATGGTATCCGGATAAAAGCGGATACAAAATCGTTTGAAAATTCCTTGCTTGATGAACTCAGAGGATTACTGAATAGCACCGAAGTCGGGCAGCTTAGTGAACAAGCCCTGCAAACCGTCGAAGCTTATGAAGTTGAAAAAGTAGCGGTTCAATACCTCATGGACTTCGAAAATTTAATAGGAAAATAGATTTTGTAATTCAGCCAAGAAAACACTTGGTTCGTCCATCTATCTGCTCTATTTTAAAAGGTTATGAATAGAAGCACAGTCCTTGGTTTCTTTTTCGTTTTGTTGATTGGATATGTTTTGGTTTACTCGCTTTCTTCCAAAGATCAAAAAATATCGGACAACCCCTCATCTACACCCGATGGATTAATCCCAGCTACCTTGCTCAACCCGAGTGGCAAAGAGGTGTCTTCCCAACAATTGAAGGGAAAACATGTGGGACTTTATTTTTCGGCCAGTTGGTGCGGTCCCTGTCGTTCTTTTACCCCAGAATTGATTCGTTTCCGCAATCAACATAAAGATAATTTTGAAGTCATCTTAGTAGGTGGAGATGGTACGCCACAGGATCAGGCAAAGTATGTAAAAAAATACAAGATGCCTTGGCTTTCGATGATCAATCAATCGAAAGCGGCCAAACAGGCCAGTAAAAAACTGGAGGTTCAATACATCCCTTATCTGGTTATTTTAGACCCTAGCGGAAAGGTGGTGAGTAAGGATGGAGTAAAAGAAATTAAGTCTTTGAAAGACGGGGCAATAGACCTGTGGACATCTCGCCCTCAGGGCACCTGATATAATCGCCCTTTGCTAGCTCTAAAATAATAGGGGTCTGAATCTAGGCTCTATAGCCTGACGGGAATTCCAGCTTCTTTCATAACCTGTTTGGTTTCAGGAATAGTGTATTCCCCAAAGTGAAAAATACTGGCAACAAGTACTGCACTTGCCTTACCCTGAATGATTCCTTCGGTCATATGGTTTGGGTTACCGACACCGCCCGAGGCAATCACCGGTACTTCTACCGCTTCACTGACCGCACGGGTAAGCTCGAGGTCATATCCCTGTTTGGTACCATCGCAATCCATACTAGTGAGCAAGATTTCCCCAGCTCCCCGTTTGACTACTTCCCGGGCCCATTCCACCGCATCTAGTTCAGTCGGTTTTCGACCGCCATGCGTGTAAACGAGCCAACCCGGACCATCGGTCCGCTTTTTCGCATCAATGGCAACGACAATGCATTGATTTCCAAAGGTTGAGGTGGCATCATTGATCAAGGAAGGGTTGAGTATGGCGGCGGTATTCATGCTTACTTTATCGGCTCCGGCCAGAAGCATGGATCGAATATCTTCGAGTTTGCGGATACCCCCGCCTACGGTGACAGGCATAAAGCAGGTTGCAACGGTACGTTCGACCACATCGCGCATCGTTGCACGCTCATCACTAGATGCGGTAATGTCGAGAAATACCAATTCGTCTGCACCTTGCTGTTCGTACGCATGTGCCACTTC
Source organism: Opitutales bacterium (assembly GCA_900299365.1). Taxonomy (GTDB): domain Bacteria; phylum Verrucomicrobiota; class Verrucomicrobiia; order Opitutales; family Seribacteraceae; genus Chordibacter. Next base: position 14,556 of record OMJS01000097.1, on the reverse strand, counting down.
CACTGGATCACCCGCATCCCTCAATTCCTTAAACTTTACCCCCTTGACCACCCTGCCATCATCGACATCAAGACAGGGAATAATACGGGCAGAAAGCATAACTAATTCTAAAAGTTGGACGAATTTGCCCGCACGCAATAGAGCGGAGTATTGGGTAGAAAAAAATTATTCGTCCGCAAATGCGACATCTGGTTCGTAAGAGACAATAAGTTTGTATTGCTGCCCGGGTCTCATGATCAAGGCATGGTCACGAGCAAGGTATTGGATATAATGAACATTTCCGGAATATCCTCGATATTCGGGATTGTCGGACACCGTCTCAAAAGCAGACCAGCTCGCCTGAAAATCATCCACCTCTACATTGGCACGCAAGCCTTCTGCTCCCTGGCGAAGAGTGGTGCCCAATCGATGGGAGGAGTGGGGTGCTCCAATGACGAGAGCCAAACGCATACGGTCCATCGAGATCGGATTTTTTACCTGAAAAACAAATTCGGACGATACTTTTCCGTTGCCAAATGTCCATTGTACCTGGCAGTTGCCTATACCATTGGCAAAGGTGCCATCGGTACGGACAAGTTCGGGTTGGTTAAATCTTAAATAAAGGGACTTCTTTAACCCGATCCCGGTGACACAGTTTTTTCCGTAGAAAGAGGGAATAATTACATCTTTTCCGAAAGTTAGCTCCGGAATCATAACGGGTAGGTACTTGTTTACCGTCCAATCGAAAATGCCCGGGCAATGAGGAAAGGCGAGGTTGTCGGATGTGGTTCCTTTGGAACCGGGACCAATCAAGGGTAGTTGGTATTGCACCCCAAGATTTTCATCCCGGTACATAAAGAGACCATGTTCTTTACGGTGGGATTTATCAAATGCAACAAAACGACCCCCGGTTGAGGAACGTTGGGGGGCAGCCACGGCCATGGAGCCACCAATTACTTTGGCTAATCTGGACCATTGGCAAAGATAACGGGCTGCATCAAAATTTGCCATCCGGGTGGTATGATGAGGCACAGTGTCCCGCTCGTCGTCACGAATAACGAGCTCGCCATTTTCCTGATCCAAGTAGGTGACAAAGAAATATTGAAATAAACGACGCAAAGTATCTAAGTAAAGAGCGTGTTTTTCCGGAGCGATCCAATGATCGCGCATTGCCTGAAGAATCAGGCTGATGCAGTGCAACTGCCCATAAGCTCCGACGGAGCGACCGTATGACCAACCTAGTCCGTCTTGTCTGGTCATGTCCGGAAGAAGTTTAAGGTAGCGCTCCGCAAAGGTACGAAGTTTAGGGAGCTTACGGTCCTTTAAATGAACATTGGCATGAAGTTGCAAGGCTTGCCTTATAAAAATAAAGGAGAGCAAACCATACAAATCATAGACACCATGGGTGCTTTGGGGATCGTCGTTGCAAAATCCACCGGTACCATGTGCTTCAATCCGTTCGACAAAGCGGTCGATTACTTTTCCGGTATCATCTTTTTTGGTAAGCCCGAAACTGAATCGTGCCACAGACTTTGCCACATTGAATGCTTGGAAATGATCATCGTGATCACTACGGTCGAGTAAGCACTGGTCCAACTGTTCACGGGTTGGGTCAGTTAATCTTTCCCATACGGCGTTACGTTCCTTCGAGGCCCCAAAGGAGAGTAAGCCCAAGGCGGCGTAGGCTAGGCCATTTTCATGTGATTCTTCATTGAACGCTTGTTGGGTGATACAACGGGCAGAGAGATCGAAAAGATCGTGCCCTTCCAACTCCACCTCTCCAGAGGCACGGAAAAATTCGCCAATGGCGAGAGCGGCGTGGCCAGGCTCATCAGCACGGGAGGATTCACCAGAGGCCGGGGTGACGGTACCGTCGGCGTTTAAATGCTTGAGGTTGTTGCCAAGTAGAGACCTCGCCAGGTCCAGGCATTGGTTGCTAAAATTCTGCATGAAATTACCGGTGCGTGGAAATCGATTTAAAAGGAATAAAAATGCGGTTTTACAAGGGGATTGTCAACGCGTTATCCCGCCTGGATCAAGTCGAGAAACTCTTGGTTGTTTTTTGTTTTAGACATCCGTTCGAGCAGGGTCTCGGTGGCGTCGATTACTTTCATAGGAGACATAGCCCGGCGAAGAAAGGATGTTTTTTCTAAAACCTTTGGATCGAGCAGATCTTCCTCTTTGCGAGTGCCCGAGGAGGCAAGGTTGAGGGCAGGCCATAACCTGAGCTCGGCAATCTTACGATCGAGCACAATCTCGCTGTTTCCTGTACCCTTAAATTCCTGAAAGATCAATTCATCCATTTTCGATCCTGTTTCCACCAATGCAGTAGCGACGATAGTTAGGGATCCGGCTTCTTCCGAATTTCGGGCAGAAGAAAAAATCTGCCTAGGTTTTTCAAGGGCACGCACATCGAGGCCACCGGTCATAGTGCGCCCACTTTTACCAGATGCTGCATTAAAGGCACGAGATAGACGGGTGATCGAGTCCATCAGTAAAACGACATCTTTTTTGTTTTCCACCAGTCGCTTGGCTCGCTCGATCGCGAGTTCAGCCATGCGTAGGTGGCTCTTTACTTCTTCATCATTGGAAGAAGCAAAAATTTCTGCCGGTACGGTTCTTCTAAAATCGGTGACTTCCTCAGGTCTTTCATCGACCAATAAAACCATGAGGTGACAGTCTGGATGATTTTCTTCGATGCCCTTGGCAATATCATGCAAAATGGTGGTTTTACCGGCTCGTGGGGGAGCCACGATCAAACTACGCTGACCTTTGCCAAGCGGGCAAAAAAGATCGAGTACCCGGGTGGTCATCCGACCGTCTTTACATTCCAAGCTGAGTTTCTCTTTCGGCTGGATGGTGGTTAGCTGGTCGAATCGAAAGAGTACCTTCCTTTCTTTTAGGGATAATCCATCAACAGTATGAATAAAGCGGACCTTAGGGCTGGGGCGGTTAGGGTTTTGCACACCATCCGCCTGAATGAATGAACCTCTCTTTAATTTGAAGCGCCGGATTAATTCCTTGGGCAAAAAGGGATCATTGGGAGTTGTCTTGCCCCCGCGTGCGGGATCAAGCAATACGCCAGATTTATTCTCGTTAATGTCCAGTATTCCTTCGATGGGAAGGGTATTGGACTCAGTATGTTCATTTTCGCTCATGCTGAGTGAGGAGGGATTGTTTGATCTTAGAGTTAAGACCGAAAGAGGTGAGTCAGGGGAATTATAAAATACCGCCTTATAATAGATAACTATTAATCCTAAATAAAAGAGGTTAGAACTAGGCAAGTCAACCTTGGAAAGAGGGAATTGGGTGGTTCTTTTGGTCAAACTTGGTATGTTTGTATGGGAATATGAAGAAATTTTACCTGACCACTGCAATTGATTACGCCAATGGCTCCCCTCACTTGGGACATGCTTACGAAAAGATTCTTGCAGATGTAATTGCCCGTACCCAACGCCTGCTTGGTCGAGAGACAAAGTTTGTCACTGGACTAGATGAACATGGGCAAAAAGTACAACAGGGGGCGGAGGCTGAAGGAATTGAGCCCCAACTTAGGTGCGACCGGATTGCTGAAGAGTTCAAAGATGTTCTGGGAAAGCTGGAAATTTCTCACGACGATTATATTCGCACGACGGAACAAAGGCACAAAGAAGTGGTCGGAGAACTTTTGCAAAATTTGTTCGATGCCGGCGATATTTACCAGGACGAATATGAGGGATTTTATTCCACCCGGGCAGAGCAATTCCTACAGGAAAAAGACAAAGTGAATGGTGAATGGCCGGAAATTTTCGGTGAAGTCACCCGAATAACCGAAAAGAATTATTTCTTCAAATTAAGCAACTATCAAGATTGGTTGATTGAATACATTCAAAATGAGGAAGGATTTATCCTGCCGGAGTATCGAAAATCTCAAGTTTTGGAATTTTTAAAAGACCCCCTCAATGACCTATGTATTTCCAGACCAATTGAAAGATTATCCTGGGGAATTCCTCTGCCGTTTGATCCCGACTATGTGACCTATGTATGGTTCGATGCCTTAGTTAATTATGTAACTGCAGCGGGCTATGGTACCGAGGAATTTAATCAATACTGGCCGGCAGATGTCCATGTGATTGGGAAAGATATTCTTGCCCCCCCTCATGCAGTCTATTGGCCAATCATGCTCAAAGCATCAAACTTGCCTCTTCCCAGACAGATACTCGCCCATGGGTGGTGGACTACTTCCGGAGCAAAGATGTCCAAAAGCACCGGAGAGACAGTCAGTCCCTTAGCATTGGCGGATCAATATGGTGCCGATGCATTTCGCTTTTTTGTTATGCGGGAGATGACTGTGGGTCAGGATGCCGAATTTTCCCTAGAGCGTTTTTCCTCACGCTATAAAGGAGAACTGGGAAATGATTTAGGCAATCTAGTCAGCCGGTTGCTGCATATGTGCCATCAATACTTTGGTGGCACCGCACCGGATCAGGAACTAAACGAGGAAGTGGAACAAAATTTACAGGCCCGCTGGAAAGAGACCGCCGCCAAGACCCTTGAGTTTTATGAAACCTACCACTTCCACCAGGCATTGGAAGAAACCATTGGTTTTGTTCGGGCGATTAATAAATATGCTGATGAGCGAGCACCATGGAAATTGGCCAAGTCGGATGATCCGAATGATGGTAAAGCATTAGCCACCAGTTTGGCCACTATGCTGGAAGGCCTACGGTTGGCCAATGAACTTCTGGCACCTGTCATGCCAGGTACCCACGCAAAAATTTGTCAGTGCTTGAGTCAGGAACCGGTCAAGGTTTGGTCGGACAGGCTGGAATGGAGTAACCGGTTGGCGAAGGTAGAGCTGGGGCAAAAAATAATTCTCTTTCCCAGAGATTAAAGAAATTTCCCAAACGATTCCAAAATATTAGGATTCGGATTCTTCTAGATTTGGTTTAAGTAAACGGACTTCCGCCAGTCCAATCCTTGTTTCATCCGCCTCTAAAATCGTAACCTTAAGGTTTCTTAGTTCTAGGGTTTCGTAAGCCTCAGGAATTTTACCAAATTCCTGAGTGATCAAGCCCCCAAAACTGGTCACCTCCTCATCTTCTTCATCAATTCCTAGTTCCTCCGGAAGTTCATGAAGGGGAGTGAGCCCCGATATATTCCAACTACACTCATTGAGTTGTTCGATATCTTTCTCGTCTGCATCAAATTCATCCTGAATTTCCCCGACTACTTCTTCCAAAATATCCTCTAGGGTTATGACTCCGTCAATGCCTCCAAACTCATCCCCGACCAAAGCCATATGTACTTTCCACTTCATCATTTTACGTAGGGCAAGGGGGAGTGGGTCTTCTGCCGATACCGAGGCTGGTGCTTTGGTGATGGAGCGTAGCGAGAGCTTTTCGGAACCCTTACTCAATAGACGGAAAGCATATTTTACGTGGATAATACCAAGGCAATGATCAAGATCACCTTCGCAAAGGGGTAGGCGGGTATGTCCACAGGTCCTGGCAATTTCAAGGTTCTTTTCGAGACCATCTGTCACATCTAGGATTTGTACCTGTTTTCGTGAGACCATAATGTCCTGTACCTTTAACTGTCCCATTTCCAAAGTATTTCCCACAATCTCCGCGATATCGGGATCCAGGTTGGAACCTTCCCGAGAAAGTGTGCGAATATGATCCGCCACTTCATTGTCCTCAGTTTCTCCTTGCTCTCCATTTTGCCCAGAGCTGGAAAAGAGATCTTCCATTTTCAAGAGAGTGAACGAAAAGGGCCAGGTAAGCAACCGGGCGATAAGGGCAAAGGGGTAACCGATGGCCAAATGGACATGATTTTTGCTACCAGAAGCAAACATTTTTGGGATAGCTCCGGAAAACAAGCGTTCACTAAAAAAGGCGAGACTAAAGGAAATAACATATTCGAGGGGAGAGTGGTCATTCCAAGTTAAGGAAAGATAAAAAAAACCGAAAAACAATTGCAGGGAAGAAAAAAGGGCAGCTTCCACATGAAGCGGGCGGGCATGATTGGGTTCACCCAGAATCGAGTCGAGTAGTTTACCAGCCTTGGAACCTTCTCCCGGTGGTGTGGATATACCCGCTCGAATACGGTCGATCATTGATCGAAAAACTCCAAGGTAAAGGCCAGTGAGCAAACATAGGACCCAAAGAATTAGGAGAGTAAAAGAGGAGGGGAAGAGGGAGTGGTTAAATACGCTCATAATTACGCCCTGCAAACCGATAGTGCTTGTTCAAGCGCGGAAAGGAGGCGGATATTTTCTTCTTCAGTCCCGACAGATATGCGCAGATAATCTGCCAAGGTGGGTCCGAGTGCCCGGGTGATAACTCCTTGTTTCTGGAGTTCCAAAAATAAAGACCTGCCATCACCGGGCTTGGTTAGGATAAAATTTGCATGACTGGGAATGTATTCGATCCCGAGTTTTTTGAATCCAATGGATAATTGTTCGAGGCCTGCTCGGTTCCAGGATCGGCATCGAAGAACCCATTCCTTGTCCGATAAGGCCGCGAGTGCAGCTGATTGTGCGACGGCGTTTACATTAAAGGGCTGTCTGGCCTGCTGGAGCAAACGAATCATCTCTTTAGATCCGTAACCATATCCAATCCGCAGGGCAGCAAGACCATGGATCTTGGAAAAAGTTCGTAAGCAAATGACTTTTCTTCCTTCATCAATTAAAGGACGCAGGTCCGGTGGTTGGTCGAGATATTCTGCATAGGCTTCATCAAAACAGAAAATAATGTGCTCGGGCAAAGAGCGGACGAATTCAAAAATTTCCGCTTCGGAATTAGCCGAACCTGTCGGATTGTTGGGGCTGGGTAAAAAGACTAATTTAGTCTTTTCGGTTATGGCCTCACTCATTTTGGAAAGATCATGAACCAGACAAGGCATTTCCACTTCCACTGGTTTAGCCCCCATCAACAGGGCAACCAATTTATAAACAACAAAGGCAAATTCTCCACAGACCACTTCATCACCAGGTTCAAGAAAAACATGTCCGAGCAATTCAATAATTTCATTGGAACCATTACCAAGTATAAATTGATCTTCCTGTAGGGAATGGTGAGATGCGAGCTGACTGATTAACAAATGACCCGATCCATCTGGATAAAGGTGTAATTGTTCAAGAGCTTCCCCGGCGGCCCTTTTGGCTAGTGCGGATGGTCCCCATGGATTCTCGTTCGAGGCAAGTTTGCAAACTTGATCAGGTTGTAAACCATGATCACGTGCAACCTCTTCGATCGGTTTTCCAGGTTCGTAAACTGGCTGCTTAAGTATGCGAGGATTCGCAAGTTGGGATAATTTCATTAATTACTTTTAAAATTATCGACTCAAAACCACGCATGCAAGCAAGGAAACCATAAGTTCAATCCGAAATGAAAAAACTTCTCGGGTTGTGACTTTTGTTGAATGTTTTAACCTGTAGAAAATGAAAATTGCGGTCATGGGTGCATCTGGTCTTTTGGGATCGGCAGTTTGTCGGGAGATACTCGCCCGTGGTTATCGTTTGTTGGCTTATTCAAATCAGGTATGGAAAAACCAAAAAGATGATTTTCAAACCACATCTTTACCGTTGGATCAATTCGACCCGGTAATTCGTGAACTCTTTGACCAATGGCCAGACGCCCTAGTTAATTGTGCGGCGATATCTTCTCCCGATCTGGTCGACCAAGATCCTCAAATGGCAGAGATTATCAATGTACAGGCAGCTCGAAGATTGGCCGAAGTATCTGCTCATCTTGGAGCCAGACACATACATATTTCCACCGATATGGTGTTTGATGGAAAAGACTCCCCTTACCGTTCGACAGATTCCACCAATCCGCTTAGCGAATACGGCTTGCAAAAACTGGAAGCTGAAAAACAGGTGCTTCAAGTGACTGATCAAAGCTTGGCTGTCTTACGGATCACTCTATTGAATGGAAACAGTCCACGGGGCGATCGCAGTCCACATGAAAGAATATTATCGGCCTTGGCAAATGGACAAAAGCCCAGTCTGTTTACGGATGAGTACAGGCAGACAAGCTCGGCCGAAAATGTGGCACAATTAATTGTGGAATTGATAGAGCGACCAAACCTGAACGGTCTCTTTCATTGGGCTGGATCGGAAGTAATATCCCGGTATGAACTGGGCAGAAAAATTCTCCAGCGTTTTGGGTTTAAGGAAGAACGGCTAGCTCCTTCCACTCTGGCGGAATCGGAAGCAAGGGTAGGCAAACGACCAGCCAAGTTAACCTTTGAACTGGCTCCACTGGTTAGCAAAGTAAAAACTCAGCCATCTTCTCTCGAGCAACAACTCGAAGAGATGCACCTCCCGTTATCCCTCTACCAATGGTATCGTGAACATGTGGATGATCCGTCTTGCTACCACCCAAGATTCTGAAATGAGCTTACACCATTTGAGTTTTAGAAAAGAGAGGGGAGCCGAAAATATGGCCACGGATATGTGGCTGCTTGAAAATATTGAGTCATGGGGAGGACTGGCCTTCCGAAGGTATGGATGGACCGAGCCCCAAACTACATTTGGGTATGGGCAGAAAGCTAGCTGGGTCGAGCAGGCAACTAATAAAAAATCAAAAGAATTAATCCGCAGGCCAACTGGGGGAGGGGTGGTCCAACATCGGACCGATCTAACTTATTGTATGGTTCTTTCGAAAGGAACTGATGCCGAAAAGATGCCACCGATGGAACTGTATGGGCTCATTCATCAACGATGGGGAGAATCTTTAGGTAAAGAAAATATCTCAACTTGTTTAATGCCTTGTCCGGATAAGTCGAAGGGTGGAATACCTGGAGATTGCTTTAAAGAACCCGTCGGGCGTGATTTAATGAATGGGGAAGGCACCCTAAAATTGGGCGGAGCCGCGATGAAACGTACCCGCAAAGGCGTGTTAATCCAAGGCTCCTTAGAGCTGGGGGAATGGCCTGGGCTTGATCATGGGGTAATTGAAAAAGAGTTTCTCTTATTAATCGCATCTGATTTTAATGAATCGATCAGTACCAAAGAATGGCCTGACGGACTGGAGGCAGATAGGTTATCCCTAGTAAACACATATTCATCCAATAGTTGGACCCAGGGCAGACGAGCACCCTGACCGGGAGATTCAACGAATCAAGGTAAGCACATTCTCCACATGCCTAGTCTGGGGAAATAAGTCGAAAGGCTGGGCAGCAACCGCCCGGTAGCCCGCCTGCAAAAGAATCTGAGCATCTCTTGCCTGAGTGGCAGGCTCGCAGGATACATAGACAATCCGCTGGGGTGAGAATTCAATAGCCTGACGAAGAAAATCTTCATCACATCCTTTTCGGGGGGGGTCAATAATCAAGGCAGTGGGATCGGAAACCTCTTTAATTTCTTCAAAAATATAACTGGCATCGCCGAGGTAAAACTGAGCATTCGTGATGCGGTTAATCTGGGCGTTTGTACGGGCACCCTCGAAGCCCTCACGACTTATCTCAATTCCCACAACTTTTTGAAAACGAGAGGCCGCACTCAGTCCAAATAGACCGCCCCCACAGTATGCGTCGACCAAAAGGGAGTTTTCATCTGCATCTGCCTGCGAGATCACATATTCAACTAACTTAGGAAGAATGTATGGATTGTTCTGAAAAAATTCCCCTGCCTTAAAATGAAAGACCAAATCTCCCACTCGTTCACTCACCAGTTGCTTGGGATCTGAGACCACTCCTTCGATGACTTCACGAAGAAGTAGGGTGCCCCCCCTTTTTTTTCGATGGGTTCTTTGCAGATTCTCCCGTGCTTGAGGCAAGGCGTCGTTGATAGTATCGGTTGCGATCGGGCAGTTGGTAACATCAACCAATGCCCTGCGTGAACCTTGCCGCAAGAAACCAATGGTTAGCTCCTGTCCTTGCCGGTTTCCCTGGTAATGAGGAGTGAGCTTTGACCGATAACCAAAGGACCTTGGAGAGGGAATAACCGGAAGTACTTCAACCGATACGCCTCCTAAACGTACTAAGGAATCTTCCACCTGTTTTTTCTTCCATGCCAGTTGAGTATCATATTTCACTCCTTGGTATTGGCACCCCCCGCAACTTTCATATAGTTTGCATCGTGGTTCGATCCGGTCAGGAGATGGATGGATTACTTCCATCAAGTCAGCCTGCGAATAGTTACTATGATTACGAAAGATTTTTGCCCGAATTTTTTCGCCCGGCCAGCAATAAGGAACCTGAATGACCCAACCATTGTCCCGTCCAATTCCAATGCCGAGGTTGGTTATGTCAGAAATTTCAATTTCCAATTCATGATGATAGGGATAGGGGGTGGGGATAAAACCTTTGGGTTCTCGATTCATGCAACTTGTTTCGTAACGGGCTCGCCCTTGGTCGGCAAAACCCTTTTTCTTGGAATTGATGAACCTAAGTATTGAGAGCCCGGCAAACCCCAAAATTAAGGAGTTGGTAAAACTTCGTGAATCGTCTAGGCGAAGAAAAGAACGTGGAGTTTTTTTTGTGGAGGGTGGAAAAGATCTTATGGCCCTCCACAGGGCGGGCAGAAAGGTGGAGGAAATCTATTTTTGTTCAGGTAGTGATTGTGGGTCGGGCAAAAATAAGGAAGTAAGCGAATTTGAGGAATTGGGCATAGATATTATCGAAACCTCTCAACTTGCCTTCAGCAAAGCGTCTTACCGATCTGCCGTGCATGGGATCATTGGGGTGGTGCGGAGTTGGGAAATCGGACTGAATGCGGAATCGATAAAGGGGGATGGACCTGTGGTAGTACTTGATGATGTGGAAAAGCCCGGGAATCTGGGAGCGGTTTTACGCAGTGTCGAAGCATTTGGGGGAGCTGGTGTGATACTATCAGATCCAGCGGTTGATTATTTTAATCCTAATGTGGTTCGATCATCCCGTGGATTGATCGGACGCATAGCGGTGTCGAGCGGAAGCAAGGAAGAGGTGTGGGAATGGTTGAAAAATTCGGGCAGAAAGATTATTGCGACCAGTTCCCATGCCACCCGAAACTTAGGGGCGGGTCCGATACCATCCTCTGCAGCTTTTATTTTTGGAAGTGAAAAATCCGGACTCGGGGAATATTGGCGGGAGCAAATGATTGAATGGATTAAAATTCCAATGAAAGGCAGTGCGAGCTCGTTAAATTTAAATGTCAGCGTTGCCTGTCTGCTTTATGAATATAATCGGGCAAATGATTGAATCTTACAGCATTAAAGAGTTTTTAACCATGGTAGGGTCTTTTGCATTGCTTCGGCCATATTGATAACTGGTCGGTAACCAAGATCTCTCTTGGCAGCGGATGTGGAAAACCAATGATCATGAGCCAGCTGGGAGGCGACAAAGCGGGTCATCGGAGGATCGTTGGTCAAATGAAACAAATTCCAGATCTTTTCGATCACAGACCCAATCCGATAAGCACTCTTAAAAGAAACGGACCTTTCTAAAATTGGTAGTCCAAGTGCCGAAAAAATTTCATTCAACCATTTCCACAAAGCGACCGGTTCATTTTGGCCAATAAAATAGGCATTACCTCCTAGGTCATCTCGCGAAACCATAGAACGAAAAGCACAAAGGTGAGCATGAACCACATTGTCTAAATGAGTGAGATCGACCATATTTTTGCCCTCTCCTACGATCTTTAATTTTCCCGCACGATGCCTCGATATAACACGGGGAAGTAAATGAGGATCCCCTTCTCCCCAAATTAAGTGGGGCCGCAGGGCAATGGTTCGCATACTACTTGGGTTATGTGCCGCAAGGACTGCTTGCTCTGCTAATGCCTTGGTGGATGCATAAGGCGAAAAAACTTCTCGAGAATAGGGCAAGGATTCATCACCTCCCCGAATTGGCTCAGTGGAGAAAGCCACGCTGGGCGTGCTGGTGTAGATAAGTTTAGATACTCCGAATTCTTGGCATGCTTTAAGTAAATACTCCGTAGCGATAAGGTTTGCCTGCCGGTAGGTTTCATATCTTCCTCCCACGCCTGCTTTGGCGGCAACATGAAATACGGTATCAGTTCCCTTAAACCACGGGGCCGCAATCTTTTTTTGGGACAGGTCATGGCTATGGTAATGCAGACCGTTGACCAGCTTATCTTTGGGCGGATTGATAGTTCTTCCTAGGACATGCACTTCATGTCCCTCTAGAAGCAAATTCCTAACGAGGGAGTGACCGACAAAGCCAAGCCCTCCAGTCACCACTATCTTCATATCAATTTTCCCAAAGAAGCTTTACGAGAAACCCTTTTTGTCCATTTTCGCGAGAGGAAAAGCCGGTGAATTTTGGCATTGTGACGAGCATCAACCGGAATTTGTTTTTCGAAAAATACCCGCTCAATCATATATTTGGGAAACAAAGAATTGCAGGCCTCGAGAATTTCTTTACGAAGAACATTTTCTCCTTTCTGACGGACAACTTCCCGAAGAGGTTCCACCACAAGACAGGGTTCCTGGTTAGGCATTTCCCCAAGTCCAACCAAGGCAGATTTTTTTACACACGATAATTGATTAATGGCAGGCTCGCAGCGTTCGGTCTCAATAGGCCCATTCTTGGTATAAACACATTCTGCTTTGCGACCGAGAAAGCGTAATTTCCCAGTTTTATCAAAATATCCAAGATCGCCCATTCTATGAAATTCTGCGTTTCCAATTTTAAACCTAGCATCACAAGTTGCTCCAGGCATTCGGTCATAACCTGCACTTACCATTTTTCCTGATACGCAAATCTCTCCAACCTCTTCCTCTGGAAGGGTCTGATGGTCTGGGGAATAATTTCCAAGGGGTGGGCGAACATTTGGAAGGATTCTGACATCTGCACCAGGTACAGGTTTGCCAATCAATGAACCCTCTCCATGAAGAGTGGAATTTTTATATTTTTGAATTTGCCAACCATCCGTCCAGGAAACCGGCAATGCTTCGGTTGCTCCGTAAGGAACAAGTACTCTTCCATTTGTAAGCACGGACCCCAGTTGTTCCACCAGATCTGGAGGAACAGGGGCGCCAGCAAGAAAGAACCGATTCATTTGGGGGAGTTTAATGCCTCGTTTCGAACATACGAATGCGACCTTTTTACCAATCACCGGAGATGCGAATGCGGTGGTTATCTCATGTTTTACTAGGGTATGCACTAAATGAGCTGACTCAGCCAAGGCAGGGCACCTAGGGTTAATTTCAGGAAGTACCGAAGTGATCCCCAGGGCGGGATTAAAGAGTCCGAAAATGGGCAGGGTAGTAAGATCAATCTCACCGGGCTGCATGGCAAAGACGGTCTTAAGTGCATTAATTTGTGCATCGAATGTTTGGTGCAAATAACGAACTCCTTTGGGTGAGCCGGTCGAACCAGAGGTAAAAACAATAGCGGCTAAACCCTCGGGCTGGTTTTGAAGATCTGGAGCGGCGTGGCTAAATTTACTTTCCCTACCATTCCTTCCGGGATTGACTAGGTACCGCTTGTTGACAGTTCGAAAAGCACTGGGTAACAGACGGCTTATCCAAAAGGCCCGGGATATACCTACCATTGCTTCAGGTCTCGTTCGTTTGATACAGGAAAGAAAAGATTTGATTCCCATACCCGGATCAATAACCACCGGAATCGCACCCACCCGAAAAAGTGCAAATGCCCAGATGATCAGGTTTGGTCCTGGGTTGACAAAAAGCAGAGCCTTTTCTCCTCGATTAATTCCTGATTTGATTAGTTCGAGTGCCGCCCAGTTTACCGACTGATCGAGCTCAGCAAAAGAGAGGGCAGGGAAACTTGGCGACCGGGCACCCGAAACCAATGCAGGTACCTCAGGGTATTTTCGGGCGGAGCGAGAAAGGTAGTTGGCTACACTTCCCGCCGTTTCGCTCATTTCCAATCGGGCCAGACGAATCCTAAATCAGTTGCTCTCGGCAAGCCAGCGTTCCGCTTCTATCGCAGACTGGCAACCCATACCAGCAGCGGTGATTGCTTGGCGGTAGACATGATCCGCACAATCGCCGGCCACAAAAACCCCGGGAATTTTGGTTTTTACCATACTGCCATGACTTGGGATAAGGTAACCATTGGAATCCAAATCGAGAATGCCGTCAAAGGGCTGGGTGTTGGGCAGGTGTCCGATGGCAATGAAGACGCCCTTACAATTAATTTCTCCCGAATCTCCGCTTTGGAGATTTTTTACTTTTATTGCTCGGACCCGACCATCCTCATCAGGTAAAATTTCTTCAACTGCAGAATCCCAAACCGCCTCAATTTTCTCATGAGCTAAGGTACGTTCGGCCATAATTTTGGATGCACGTAATTCATCTCTTCGATGAACTAGGGTTACTTTGGAGCAAAAGCGGGTGAGAAATAGAGCTTCCTCGCAAGCCGAATCGCCACCCCCTACGACCACCACATCCATATCACGATAAAAAGCTCCATCACAAGTCGCACAAGTGGTTACACCTTTACCTCCGTACATTTCCTTTTCACCAGGAATTCCCAGTAGCCGTGGAGCTGCACCAGTAGCAATAATTACAACCTTTGCCTCGTAGCTTTTTTCTCCGGAGAAGAGAATTTTCCGGGGACCGGAAAATTCGACCCTGTCAATAAATGCATTCTCCACACGAGCACCAAACCGAGTTGCCT
>OMJS01000096.1 GCA_900299365.1 Opitutales bacterium | reverse complement strand
GGAAATATATGGATGGCGATTAGTTTGCTGAGCGATAAAAGTAATAGCAGTGTTTGGATGGAAGCTCCAAAAAGCGAACTGGGGAAACCATCACTCGATTCATTAAGAATCATTGAGTCCGATTGGCCAACTGACGATTTATTAGATGCTGAAATCGATCCACTGGGCCAAGGACCTTTGGAAAAGTCCCGTTTTGGAGTAGCAGGTACATGGTTAAGGTTTTTCTCCCAAACACCCGAACTCGACCCTACCCTAAAAAATCAAGGAGCTGCCCGGGCAATCGCCTATCAAATTGTTCGTTATGGAATAACCGATTCCATTACATCAAGACAGAGGTATCAATTATTTCGTTCAGATGTTTCTGCTAAAAATACCTTTGAAGCAGGGTATAACTTATATCCAAATTTAGAAAATTCAGGGTATGGTAGTTCTGCCTCACAAGCGTCTCTTGATCCGAATGATCTTAGCACTCCGCGTATTCCTTACACTATTATCAACCCCATAATTAGCGAAGGTTCTGACTATCCCGCAACTTCCTTTTGCCTAGGTACAAATGTAATTGATTTTGGCATCCGAGCCTACTACCTCGAGGAAAATAGTTTGGGAACTGGCAACTTGGTTCAAATATTCCCTGTTATAGATTTGGACTCACCGGGAAATTTGCTTACCGATGAATTTTTTGCGACCTCCCATAAAACTTACCAAAGTATAAACGATCCTTTGTTCTATCAATTTCCTGATGTGATTGATGTTATGGTTCGTGTTCTTTCAGAAGAAGGAGCTAGAATTTTAGAATCTTATGAGAACGGGGAAATACCCAATAACGAGAACATTAATTGGTGGAGCATAGCGGAGGAGCACTCCAAATCTTACATTCGTCGAGTAAAAATCTATGGGAAAGGGATTTAGCTTAGATAAATCCTCTTTGTTTTCTGTACTTTAACGGCGTAATTTTCATTTGCCTGCGAAAAAGTTGGGTGAATGAACTTTGATCATAAAAACCATTTTCCTTGGCAATTACAGAAAGTTTGTTTGAGGAGGAAAGTAAATCATCACAAGCAGCTTCAATTCGAGTTCTTGTAATGAACTGCATGGGTGCAATACCAAACAGTTCTACGAACCCTCGATGTAATTTCCGATGAGATAGTCCGGAAATATCGACTAAATCGCTAATCGAAATTTCTCCACGAAAATTATTACGGATATGATTGACTGCCCGACCTATTTCATCATCCCTTTCCCATTTTAATTCCTTATTGTCACCATCCCCATACGGTCGAACCGTACCCATTAATCCAATTACATCTTTGCGATCATTGAAAAGCGGATATTTATTGGTCAAATACCAATCCGGCAAGCCTTGACCATTAAACACTAATTCCAAGATGTTTAATTTTGCTTTCTTTGTTTCGAATATTTCACGGTCATCTCTTCTAAAATGCTCAGCCAGACGGGCAGGAAACAAATCAAAGTCTGTTTTTCCATACAATTCCTGCTGTGACAATCCTAAGCGGGGAAGAAACCCCGCATTTACAATGATTAATCTGTGTTCACGATCTTTGATAAAAAAACTCACCCCGGGTAGATCATCAAAAAGACTACTAACCAATAAAGAATTACACTGGTTTTTTTCAAACCAATCGGTGGCTTGTTGTATGGAAGCGACAGTATCCACAAAATTTTGACTGCTCATAATTTTAGATAATTACCAATGCATTTGTAGTGCAAGATAAAATAAATCTTAAAACGATGAAGATAACTAGGGATGAAGAAGTGTTACTTGCTTAAGATTTTTATTCTTTTGCAATTAATTTTAATCTTTAAAAACCCCACAACCGAAACTGTGGGCAGAATTAGCACAAAATTATTACATTGCTTCCAAGGAGGAAATTCCGATTACTCTAGCCCAAGCTTTTTTAATTTCGGCCGAATGACAAATGAACAATATCCTTGGTCGGGGTTTTTGGAGTAATAATCTTGGTGGTAATCTTCGGCCGGGTAAAATTTTGGAACTGGAACAATTTCTGTAACAACAGGATCTTCCAATTTTTTGGAAAGGTTTTCTTTCCAAGATTGTGCTAATTCTTGCTGCTCTGAGTTGTAATACATAATCGTAGAGCGATATTGAGTTCCAACATCTGCACCTTGTCGATTAAGAGTGGTGGGATCATGAGCATCGCCAAAAATGCTTAGGATTTTCGAGAAGGATATTTTTTGAGGCAAATATTTGATTTTTATCACTTCGGCATGACCAGTTTTACCCGTACAAATATCCTGGTATGTTGGATTTATTAAATCACCTCCCGCATACCCAGAAATAACTTCCACAACTCCATCTAATTTTTCGAAAACCGCTTCGGTACACCAAAAACAACCTCCTCCAAGTAATGCGAAATCATGAGCATAACTTTCTTTTGAGTTTTTAGTATTTGTCATGACTCCCTTATTATCCGCTAGTACAAAAATGCCAAGGAGGCTAAATAAAAAAATAAGTGGGTAAGTTGATTTCATTGTTTATTTGTTATCCATTCATGACCGCGTTGTAGCAACAATTTATCTGCTTCCAAAGGTCCCCATGTACCAGCGGCATATTTCTCCAAACCTTGATTGCCCATTGATTGCCAAGTTTCTAGAACTGGGCTTAGCAATCCCCACGAATGCTCTGCCTCATCCCCACGAATAAATAAGGTTCCGTCGCCAGCCATCGAATCAAGAATTAGCCTTTCATAGGCTTCGGGAGTATTAGATCCAAAAGTAGTATCGTAGCCAAATGAGAGATTTACCGGCTGAAGCTTTGTCTCAAGACCAGGTGTCTTGGAGTTAAGACTTAAACTAACACCCTCATTCGGTTGAATTCTGATTGTCAGTAGGTTAGGAGAAAGTGGACGGTTGGAATTTTCTCCAAAAAGAATGGCTGGTGGGCGGGTGAATTGAACAACAATCTCACTCACTTTTTGCTTCAATCGTTTTCCCGACCTGATGTAAAAAGGTACGCCTTTCCACCTCCAATTATCCAATTGTAGACAAAGAGCGGCATAGGTTTCTGTTGATGATGTGCTTGGAACATCATCTTCATCAAGGTAACCCATAACTTTTTCGCCTCCGACCAGTCCCTCCGAGTAGACACCACGAACCACTTCTGGATGAGAATTTTCTAAGGACAAAGGTTTAACTGCCTGAAGTGCCTTTACCTTCTCATCTCTTATTGCTTCAGGATCCAAGGATGAAGGTGGTTCCATCGTTGTAAGGGCAAACAATTGCATGACATGATTTTGAATCATATCACGTAGAGCTCCGCTTCGATCATAATAACCAGCCCGTGAGCCGACACCCAGATCTTCTGATACAGTAATTTGTACGCAAGATACATAATTTCTGTTCCAAACTGGCTCAAAAAGAGAGTTTGCAAACCTTTGAACCAGAAGGCTTTGAACCGTTTCTTTCCCCAAGTAGTGATCAATTCTAAAAACTTGAGATTCTGCAAATCTACGGTTGATCATTTGATTAAGTTTGCGGGCACTTTCTAAATCCCGACCAAAAGGTTTTTCGACAATTACTTTGGATGCAGATGGAGTATTATGGTGCATTCTTGCCAACCCACTATTTCCAAGGTTTTCCAGAATTGGTAAAAATCCGGATGGCGGGGTAGATAGGTAGAATATTACTTGCACATCTTGACCAACTGATTTTTCAATTTCCCCAATTTTGGTTTTTAAAGATTCAAAACTTGAGAGGTCATCGTAAGCCCCACTATGAAAGGAAATCTCAGGAGATAATCTATTCCAAATATCCTCTTCAATCGATCTTCTAGAGTAGGATGCAAGTGAATTTTTTAAACTTTGACGAAAATCCTCGTCCGAAACTGATTTGCGACCATAACCGATTAAAAAGAAGCGGTCTGGAAGTAATTCATCTACTGATAAATTGAAGAGTGCAGGTACAAGCTTACGGGAGGTAAGGTCTCCGGATGCACCAAAGATAACCATAACCGTGGGAGGAATAGATCGTTTGCCAAAATTTGTCATAAAATTTCCATAATATCCTTACTGAAATCCTATGGAAAGAGGGAAACGTTTTCATGATGAAAGATTTCATCACTCTCTTTTCCAAGATCCACTTCAATAACATCGAATCGAAAGTGAGGAAATTTTGGGTAATTCAATCTCAAGAAATCTCGACAAGCATGGTTAATTGCCTGTCTTTTTTTTCGATTAAGTGAATGGAATCCACTATTTAATGAATTGGACGATCTTGCCCGAACTTCTACAAATACGAGGGATTCTTTATCTCTGGCAATTAAATCAATTTCCCTCCGGGCATCCAATGAACTTTTCCAATTTTTATGTAAAATTATAAATTTTTTTTGCCTAAGGTGTTTTCGTGCCAACCATTCACCATACCAACCACGTACTCGATTATTTTTTAAATGCGTGGGTATTCTTAAAGCCCAAATGGACTCGTGCAGAGTTCTAATAACAAAAGTTTTATTCAGCGCCATTCGTGCTTAGGGTAGCGACCAGCCAAATCCTTTTTAACACTTGGATAAGAACCCTCCCAAAAACTTGGCAAGTCTGAGGTTCTTTGAACCGGTCTGCGATTAGGAGCCAGTATTTCAACAACTAAGGGATATCTTCCAAATACAATTTTAGGGTGTTTTTTAACATCGTAAAGCTCTTGAAGAACGGCTCTCAAAACTACTTCTTCTTTTGGGGAGTAATCTAAAGAGTAGGGTCGTTTGCCAACTCCTAAATCAAAAGCTTCAGGGACAGCCTGTTCTAAAAGTTCCTGTTCTTCTTGGCTAAAGGTATTGAGTAAAGGTAAAAAAACTTCTACATTTTTGATTTCTTTCCAAGAAGACGAATTGAGGCAAAGCTGCTCAAGAAATAAACCTTTGGTATCATCATCTATTTCGATAATTCCTAGATCAGGAAAGTTTTTTGATAGAAAGCTTTGACGATTTAAAAGCTTTTCTACCCGAGCGTTCCAATTCTTTAGCTTTAGCGTGCCAGTCATTAATGCCTTCGAGTAAGCTTTGGCTTTCTCCTCCTGACTCACATTCTCCATGTCAGAAATAGATAAAACAAAGTTCCCCCATGCTTCTTTTGTTCTTTTTAAGACTTTTCTCGAGTGCGAATCCCAAAAAATCTCAGAAGATTTTACGATCCGCCCTTGTAAGACATCTCGAACCCACTTTTCATCAAGCCCATTAGCATCACCCATTTCCAAAACCATTCTACCCTTGAACTTCCTTTCCATCACTTGCAGGGCAAGGACAAAGGTTTCCCTGCCGACTACCGAATGATTACTCAAGTGCAGGTTTCTGCCAAAATAATCCTCATAAATATTGCGAGCATGACTAACCACATAGGCAACTTTATCAGGGAAGGATTGAAGTAAAGTTTTTGCCAGGTTTTCGTAGTTCGGTAACTCGAGTCGATAAGAAGTTCCTACCAAATTACATAATTCCCGAGCAACCAGTTCAGCTTCTTGGCACCTTCCCGCATGAACTCCAATTTTTTTACATTCTTGAACAGAAAAATTCCTTCTTTTCGCCTCCTCAAAGGCCAATAAGAGGCAATAGATGTCCGATCTTGGACTTGGTATTGGGCAAAAATCCTCCAACCCATTTGACGAAACGATAGGTCGCCCTTCAAGCATACCCAAAACCAGAGAAATTGTTGGTAGTAAGTTATTTTTTTTACCAACAAGTAAGGCATGTGCCCAGCTAGGATGAGTCGGTAATTGACTCATTTTTTTCCCATGCTCTGTTAATTTATTCTCTTTATCAATCGCTCCCAGAAATTTTAATTTTTCCTTTGCTGAACAAACGGATTCTTCTGGAAATGGGTTAAGTAGATTTAACTTCTCAAGCGGCATATCCATACCTGCTAAATTTAAATAAATCTCACTTAAATCTATGCGTAAAATTTCAGGACTATCAAAATCTGGTCGCTCATCATGTTCTGATTTTGACCAAAGCCTTAGACAAAAACCTGGCCCTAATCTACCAGCTCGACCTGCTCTTTGCTCGGCCGAGCTTTTACTTATTGATTCGCTCAACAATGCGTTGATTCCACGAATGTTGTCATAGCGTAATTTTTTGGCTTTTCCGGTATCAATTACAATTCTTACGCCTTCAATAGTGAGGGATGTTTCGGCAATATTCGTGCTGACTATTATTTTTCTTTTCCCAGTTGATAAAAGGGCCAAGTCCTGCTTTTCGGGAGATAAATCACCATAGAGAGGCCTGACATCTAATCCCCTTGCCCAAGTGCTTGAAAGAATCGAACTTACGGTTTTGGATATTTCATAGGCACCATCTAAAAAAACCAAAATATCTCCTTCTGTTTTTTTTAAAAGGTTGGGCAAGATTCCAACCACAGTTTTCCAAACCGGAAGATGTCGCGATGGTGCTTTATATTCAATTTGGACCGGAAAAGAACGACCTGAGAACTCAACGAAGGAAGCTTCAGGCATGTACCTCATTAATGAGTTTGTGTCTAGAGTAGCTGATGTTACTACCAATCGAAGCTTACCCTTTTGGCTTCTTGAACGCTCTAAGGCAAGAGCAAGGGCAAGATCGAGTTGAGCACTCCTTTCATGAAATTCATCTAGAATTAATACCTCCACATCATCAAGAATATCACCGCCAAGAAGTTTATTGAGAACAATTCCATCAGTGGCGTAGATAATTTGAGTCTCTTGACTATGCCTTTTATCGAACCTGACCTGATATCCGACCTCATTACCCAATTCCCAATTTGACATTTTGGCGAGCTGTTTTGCTAACATTCTCGCAGCAATACGACGAGGTTGTGCCACTAAAATCTTACCTTGAACCAAACCTGATTTTTTCAGCAAGTAAGGAAGGGCAATTGACTTTCCTGACCCAGTGGGGGATCTTAAAATTAAATGGGGCTTTTCACTCCATTTTTGTTTTATCTTTTCGAATTCCTTGAATAACGGAAGGTTTTTAAATAATTCCACATCCCGAAACTTTCTGGGTTCGAATATTTTTCAATCACAAAAAAGAGGGGAACTTGTCGATTTCTACTTCTTTCAATTTAAGTTAAGAAATTTTTAAAACTTTTCTTGGTTTAAGCTCTTTTCGCTAAATACTAATAAGAAGTATACGAACCATAAGTTTTGACCTAGCATTATTTATATTCCAATCCCTAGAGATTTGTACTTTTAGATCGATAATCCTTTATATTATGTCAACTTTTCCACCTTAGCAAAACGATCCCAAAGTACGCCATTTTGACAAAATTCGCTTTTCTAAAATAGGGACTTGTATTGATCCAGCATCCGCTTGGCTGGTAGATCTCCCTTTTGTGCAGCCACTGACAGCCATTGCTTTGCTGCTGAAGGATTTTTCTGAACCCCTTTGCCGGACAGATTCATCAATCCAATGAGACGAGCAGCTTCGGGATATCCCCCTTTTGCCAAAGGTAGTAACATTGAATAAGCTTTTTGGTAATCTCTTGTTTTACCAATCCCAGTGTAATATTTTCTGGCCTCATTCAAAATATCTTTGTCCCCAAACTGAGAAGCATTACCGGAGACAATTTGTTCCGTTTTTCCAAAGACTGAAAAATCCTTACTAAGGTTGAGTTTTTCCAAATAAGCTTTTGCAAGTTTATGGTCTTGTTTTGCCGCTTTTCGAAGTAAACCAACCCCTTGGTTCAAGTTTTTTGGTAAGGAATCATCTCCCTCTGCTAATAACATACCCAAAACATACTGTGCTTCTGCGAAATTTTGCTTTTCTGCAACTTTGAGCCATTGAGCTGCCTTGACCGAACTTTGCAAAACCCCATCTCCATTATAATAAGCCATTCCTAAGTTAAATCTGGCAGTCAGAGACCTTGTCCGAACAGCCTTTGAGAGTAAAGTAACCCCTTTTTCTGGATCACGCTCTAGCAAGCCAGGCAGACCTTTTAAATAAAGTGCACCAATCGTAGCTTGTGCCTGCGGGTATCCTGCATTTGCAGATTTTTCAAATAAATCAAGGGCACGGGGCACATTGGTTGGGATCACTTGAAAATCAATCTCGCCCATGCAATACATTGCGACCGCATCACCCTCGGATGCCTGCCGCTGGAGTAATAGCGCCGCGTCTTGGTATAACCTTGTAGCTTCCGAAAAATCGCCCTGAAGCATAGCAAGATTCGCAAGATTGTAAGAACCAAATGGATGACCTTTTTTTAAAGAAGCTTCAGACCATTGTTTGGCAGCTTCTAAATTTACTGAGCAACCCGCTTCACCTGCACGTAGATAAATACCTAGTAAGCCCATATAGTAAGGTGATCCCTCTTTGGCCTTCATTGCAAGCTGCTCGTAGCTAAGCTCTTTATTCCATATTTCCTTACTCCAGCAAAAAGGAATTACTAGGAAAGTAAAAATAAATGTTGTAAAAAATTTCATTAAACAAAAAAGAAATCTTAGAATTAGCTAATCGAACTTAAGTTCCAAGCTTGAAAGGATTAAATATTTAGAATTGATTTGTGCTTTTATGTCTACTTTTCTTGGTAAAATTTTAATCTCATTGTTATTTTTTAATTTGGGCATCTATGAAACCCTAAATGCAAAAGAAACTAGTTTGTCAGATCTTGAACTCATCAGAATCATTGAAAGACAAAAGCGGCTTTTAGAGTACGGAAAGAATTGGTCTGAAGATGAACTTAAGCGACAAGCCCAAGAAATTGTTACTAGTTATGAAAGTTTTCTATTGGAAAACCCAAACGATATTAACGCTCTCCTACTATTTGGAAAATTTCTACGCAAGACTGGTCTCCAAGATAGTGCCATATCCCTATTTCTTAAAGCAGATCAAATCAATCCAAATATTGCCGTTGTTAAGCAAGAATTAGGAAATTTTTTAGTTGAAGCGGGAAAGCCAGTAGAGGCCTTCCCTTTTTTCCTGATGACAACTAGGCTTGCCCCACAAGAGGCGGTTTATCATTACAATTTAGGGAATTTTGTTTTTCTTTTTCAAGATAAACTACGAGGAGTGGCAGGCAGTGAGAAGCTAGGTTCGCTCATGCATCAAAGTTTTAAGGAAGCTACAAAATTAAATCCGGAAAATTTTGATTACCATTTGCGATTTGCCCAAAGTTTTTTTGATATCGAAGATTCATCTCATGAAGAGGCTCTACTAGCATGGGAAGTTCTCATAAATGAATTTGGAGAGCGTACCATGAAAGAACAAGATTACATTAAGATTAATAAATCAAGGATACTTCTCCACTTGAAAAGATTCAAAGAAGCAACCACTCTCTTACATTCGGTAAAATCTGAAGTAATGAAGGAAGAGAAAGAAAAACTCTTAGAAAAAGTCCGTTCCCATGAATCCTCGAAGAATAGTTACCATTTTGATCGTCGATATCAAAAATACAAAACTCTGGAATTAAAAGCACATGTATTTCCCATAGATGCAAATCTTATGAGAATTAAACAAATAACTGCAAAATTACTTCAGGAAAGAATGCTCGATGACTTGCAGAGAGATGTTGTACAAGCTAGGGTACAATCTGATGGTAAAATATCTCTCGAACTCACATCCAAAAACCTTTCCCTGGAGAGCCCTAATTGAATGTATATCGGTTTCTTCTTTAATATAAGGTAATCGAACATAACTCCTAATAGCATAATAAATAATGAGGCGTGTGGCAGAATTTGATACTGAAAAGAGTGCTCTTAAATTTTGGGATTTTTTAAAAGAAAAAGGAATAGATTCCTCTCTGGAAAAAAATGAATCAGACAAGCATATAAGGTGCGAAATCTGGGTTCTTGATGAGGATCAAGTTAGCCAAGCTTTTTCTTACTTGAGCGAGTTTAAGACCAATCCAAACGATCCAAAATTTTCTTCTTCTCCATCTAGGATAAATTTAGTCGAAGATTCCTCCAATAAAAGAAGATTTAAAGAATTTAATTTGCGAAAAAAATGGCAAAAGGCAGAAAATTCTCCCGGAACTGTGACTCTGTCCCTAATCATTACATGTGTCGCAGTTTTTTTACTTTCAGGTATGGGTAAAAATACCGAATTGGTTGGCGGATTTTTCATTTCGGAAAAAATGGACGGACAATTATCAGAATTCCTTTCTGGTGAAATATGGCGACCGTTTACTCCAATCTTTCTACATTTCAATTTTTTACATATTATATTTAACATGTTTTGGCTACATGACCTAGGTGGTCAAATTGAAAAGAGAAAAGGTCCTAAATTCTTTCTTTCTTTTATTCTTATCCTTGCCCTCGTTTCAAACCTTACCCAGTTTGTGATATCCGGACCTGCTTTTGGAGGAATGTCTGGAGTTGTCTATGGCTTATTTGGATATATCTGGGTAAAAACAAGGCTTGACCCTGGAGATGGCTTTCGCCTGGACCCCATGGTGGCCATGATAATGTTTGGGTTTTTTATCATTTGTTTTACTGGTGTGTTTGGAGGAATTGCAAATTGGGCACATGCCGGAGGGTTGGCGGTTGGAATTTGCTGGGGATATGCTTCCGCCTTTAGATGGAATCAGGGTAGGGGATGAGCTTACCCCCTTTTAATGATTTCATAAATTGCTAAACCTGCCCTCAAGTTAGGAAGAAAATTACATTTTTTGATCCAGTCTCCTCGGTAGAACAATTTTCTCCCTAAATCCACCTCCACACCGGTTCCTTTTAATCTTTTTGAAAAATCCTCAAATTCACGAATGGAAAAGTGATTGCTCAAATGATTACTTTCCCACTGATGAGGATATACTTCATTACAAATTCGCTTGCCTTCAAAAAGAAAATGTAAGCGGTTTCTCCAATAGCCATGGTTAACAAAACTCACAGCTATTTTTTTGCCTACCCGTAGTGCATGTTTAAAAACTTCGCCAGGTTCAGGCAAGGATTCAATCATTCGTGAAAAAATCACCCAGTCAAAAGAATTATCCTCTTTTTTAGCCAATGCCTCCAAAATTTCGTCTTGATATATTGGAACCCTACGGGCAACGCAGGAAATAGATTTGCCTAATTCCCTATCTACTCCCAAACCCCTGACTTTTTTCGTTTCACGTAAATGCTCTAAAAGTAAACCTCTTCCACAACCCAAGTCTAATACCCTGTCATGCTTGCAAACCCATTCATCAATGGCACGAAAGTCTGCCTCCTTTTTGACTTCATAGCGGTTCTTTAATTTCCTAAATCCATCTTCTTCCTCAATATTTCTGTTTTCTTCATCATCTGATTTCAAAAATACATCAAGGGCTTTAAGAAAAGGTTCTGAGTCTATTAAAAAGGAATCATGTCCATGAGAGTCCTTGATTTCTAAATAAGAGGCATCTTTTCCTGCAAGCAACAAAGCATCAACAATTTGTTTGTTTTGGGCAGGCGTGTATAGCCAGTCACTGCTAAAAGCGATCACCAAAGTTCTTGTATCGACGGAGGAAACCGTTTCAGCAAGACCTTGTTCACCAACCAGATCAAAGCGGTCTAATGCTTCAGTCAACTTTAGGTATGAGTTCGCATCAAAACGATCAATGAATTTCTTCCCTTGATGATCCAAATATCCCTGTACACTAAACTCAAACTCATCACTCTTGCTTAGCCTTCGGTCACCTCCAAATTTTTCCTCCATACCAATGTCTGAAAGATAGGTAATATGGGCCATCATTCTGGCAACGGATAAGCCTTGAGCAGGACCTTCGCTTTCCTTGTAATCACCATTCTCCCAGCCATGATCTCCACGAATCGAACATCTACCTGCCTCATTGAAAGCAATAGTTTGTACGCTATGTTGAGGAGTTGCGGCTATTATAACCGCATTTTTAGCAAAACCAGGATATTCTACGATCCATTGCAAGGCTTGCATTCCTCCCATACTACCTCCCACCACCGCGTGCAGACTGCGGATCCCCAAATGATCAGTAAGGGCACGTTGTGCTCTGATCATATCCTTAATTGATAGATCTGGAAACGAAGATCCATAAGTTTTTCCACTTCCATCTGGTCGCTCACTTGAGGGACCGGTTGAGCCCCTGCATCCGCCAAGGCAATTTGAGGAAATAACAAAAAATCGGTTTGTATCTAATGCCTTACCCGGTCCTACCACATGATTCCACCAACCAGGTTTGTTGTCATCCTTATCATAGACCCCAGCTACATGATGATCCCCTGTCAAGGCATGGCAGACATAAATTGCGTTATCTTTTGCTAAATTAAGCTTACCATAACTCTCGTATTTTAATTGGTAGCCATTCAATTTTTCTCCACTCGTTAGGGTAAAGACATCCGGAAATACAAAAGTGCTTTCCTCAACTAAGCCCACTTCGCCTTGGCTATTTAGGTAATCGATTTGCTTGGAAGTGGACATCAAAAAGGAAGAGTTGGGTTTTCCCAAGAGGTTTTAATAAAGGATTCTAGTATGATATCTCTTCGAGCAAAGATTTTTCCATGTCATAGTTTCCGTGAACTGATTTGACATCCTCCAGTTCCTCAAGTGCTTCGATTAAATTAAAGAGCTTACGACCTGTGTCCGCATCTTCAACAGGGACCAAAGTATTTGGCAAGTAAGCTAATTCAGACGAATCTGGCTCTACCCCTCTTTTTTCGAAAGCTTCTGCTAATTTATCAAAGTCAGCTGTTTCACAAATTACCTCGTAATGCTCATCCTCAACTAAAACATCCTCTGCTTCATTTTCCAACGCCAGTTCGGTCAATTCATCCTCGGAGATTTTATTTAGTGCTAAGAGGAATTGTCCCTTCCTTTTAAAGTTAAAGGCTAAAGCACCAACTCCAGCTAAGTTTCCACCACCCTTAGAAAAAGTGCTTCTTACTTCAGATGCTGAACGATTTTTGTTATCAGTTGTAACTTCTACAATCAAGCCCACTCCTCCGGGACCATAGCCCTCGTAAAGTAACTCCTCGATCGTGACTCCTCCGAGTTCTCCTGCCCCTTTTTTAATAGCCCGATCGATATTATCGGAAGGCATATTTGCCTGCTTCGCTTTGAGAATTAAGGTACGAAGTCTAGGATTAAATTCTGGATCTTTGCCTCCATCCCTAGTGGCAAGCGAAATTTCTTTGCTAATTACGCTAAAAATTTTCCCGCGCTTGGCATCAACCGCAGCTTTATGCCTTTTGGTCGTAGCCCATTTACTATGTCCTGACATTACTAATCAACTAAACTTTAGGAATATAGTGAAAGTTAAGACCCACTTTCCAGTTCTTTTTTAAGAGCTTGATAAGCTTCTTCTAGTTTATCCCGCTTCTCCTCGGCTAGAATTTTCTTTTTTTCCGTCATGGCTTCTAATCTTTTAGCGGAATAATTTTTCATCCTTTCATTATACCTGATGTCTAAATCAGATCGTTTAATTCTTCCTCGGATTTTAAGGCCTAATAAATTTCTGTAATTTTTACTTACTTCGTCGAGCTCATCTTCAATAACTTTTTGGTTTCTGTTTGATTGACCTTTTTCGGAACTTTCATTCTTTCCACTATCATCGATTCCTTCAATCCCTTCTGGCGGAGCCACATTCTTGGTTAGTAAAGTCTGTAAAATCGTCATGATATTTTGTACCGTCCAATAAAGAACCAAGGCGGATGAGAAAAAATAAAGGAAGATCAAAAACATGAAAGGCATAAACCTCATCATTTTGGCATTAATCCGTTGGGCCTCGCTCATCTCAGGTCCAAGCTGCATAGGATTTAGACGCATCTGGTACCACTGCGTTAGCACCATAAAAAAGGGCAATATGTTGAGGGAGAAACCTTGGAGCATCGCTACGCTATCTTGCTCAGAGAGGTCATTGGCCCAAAGAAATTCTTGGCCATAAAGCTCAGCAGCTGATCGCAGCATCCAAAACATACCAAGGAAGATAGGTATTTGGATGAGAATTGGCCAACAACCCGCAAATGGATTTACTTTATGCTCTTTGTAAAACTTCATCATTTCCTGATTAAGTTTTTGTGGACTACCTTTGTGCTTTTCCCTTAATTTGGACATCGGTCCCTGCAATGCTTGCATCTTCTTTTGTGAACGGGTGGCTTGAGCGGTAAGCGGCCACAAGATAAGTTTTACAAGGATGGTAAGGAAAATGATCCCCCAACCATAACTCCCACACAATGAGCTTAATTTGTTGAGGCTCCAGCTAAGTGGCTCAGAAATCCACCAAAATACTCCGAATTGCATGACCTTTTTTTGATCAGAAGCTAATTTAGATAGCTCAACATAATCTTTCGGACCTGCATATAGACTAAATGTAAACTCCTTGGATTCATTAGGTTGAAGGATTCCCAGCGGGAAAGAAATGGCACCTGTTATCCCAAGAATTTCTTCGCTTCGTTCATTCTCATTAGCTTGCACAGACTCTCCCCATACTCGAAAATCGGAAAGTTCCGTCTCGGGCCGAAGTAAGTTTACAAAAAACTGGTTATTTACGCATGCCCATTTAGCTTTGGATAAGCGTCTGGGCTCTATTTTACCAGTTGGGCCCATTTCATTTAATTGAAAGAATTCTTCTTTTTGTCCGTCTATACGACCGCTACAGGTTGCACAAGAACATCCCTCAGCAAGAGGGGCACCATCGTTAAAGTAACCTACACTTAGGTAAGTGGATGCCTGATCAAAGGGATTATACATTCGGGGAATCTGAAAGCTTGAACCCAGGGACATACGAACACGTTCAATCGCAATGGGCACATCCCTAAGGCTTGTGAATACGGAATGGTGCTTAATTATATAACCATCTCCTTGTTGCCTTTCATAGATACGATCGATACGCAGGTTTGATTTTGATTCCCATCGGTAAACAACTCGAGTAGGTGTATTTTCAATGATTTGAAACCCGTTTGGGTTAGGCAATGCATTGGGTAACTGCCTTCCTGAACTATCTTCAAAAGAAATTCCAAGCAGTGGAACTTGGGTATGGTTTTGATCATATGCCTTACTCAATCGGTTAGACTGGTGCAACTGAATGCCCCGTATGCCACCAGTGTGGTTGGAAAAAGTTACTGTTGAGAGTTCTGTAGCTAAACCGGATACTAGCTCTTCTTTTCCTGTTTCTTGAACCTTTTGAAAGGGTAATTCTGAAGTAGCCTGAATGCTGGTGAAGAATGGGTCCGTATTTGAATCAGATAATGAGGAATTTTCCTCTACGAAAAATTGGCTGGCTTTTTGAGCTTGTTCCTCTGTTGCCCTTTGCTCCGCATAATCAATTTGATTAGCACCCTGTTGCCATATGAGGTAAAAAGCTAGGATAAGTAAACTAACACCAAGTAAATAATTTTTCATAGTTTGATAGATGCTTTTGCAATTGCATCTTTAAAGGTATTTTCAAGTTCGATGAATGACTTGAGGAAAATTCCCTTCCTCGGAATAATAACAGTATTAGCATTTCGAGGAAAAAGTTCTTTGTTTTTTCGATATAATTCCCTAACAAGTCGTTTGGCACGATTTCTCTTCACAGCATTTCCTAATCGTTTGCTGGCGATTACTCCAATCATTGGTTGCTTTTGATTTCCAGATGTCATCTGCAACCAAAAAGGAGCACATCTGATTGAATTGCCTGATTGCCTGACATGTAAAAATTGTGAGGTTTTGCATAACCTCTCTGTGCGTGAAAGACCGTAATTCACGCAGAAAGACAATCTTGGGTTATCGGAAACGCGGCAGGACTGAGGCAGTCAATTTCGCTCTTCCCTTGCGACGACGATTTTGAAGAACCTTTCGGCCAGCACTGGTTTGATTGCGTTTTCGAAAACCAAATTTTCTGGCACGACGGAGTTTTGATGGATTGTAGGTAGGTTTCATGACAAAGGATGGAAAGTAAAGTTATGTAGCAAAATGTCAAACTCTCAGAGTCCAACATTTTTGACTC
>OMJS01000095.1 GCA_900299365.1 Opitutales bacterium | reverse complement strand
TGATGCTCACCCCGTCGTGGAAAAATTTGAGGTTACCAAAATTGAAGACGGATGGAAAACAGGTCATTCCTACAAGACTAATGATTTCGTATTAATCGATGGATCATACTACAAATCCAAATCGGATCATCAATCCGGTCAAAAATTCAATCCGAAAAACTGGAATCAAGTAAGTCGCGTGCCACACTTGATCTCTTACCGTATCACAGGTGGAGCGGATATGATTGAAATCAATTCGAAGAATCCAGAAAATCCTTACTTTATGCTTAGTCATCCGGACGGAGACGAGGAAATTGATGAAAGTACCGTTGCCCTTCTTACTGCCAACGCTACCTCATCTGATTTTCGCTTAAAAGTTCGCTCGGAAGCTTTCTGGACTGAGTCCCAATAGCCAAAACTTTTGTCCCCTCATTTGTATGGTGCGGGGCAAGCAATAATATGAAGTTTTCTCTTTAATGGAAAACTCTCCCATAACTCTTCTACATTGGCACACTGAGCCAGCTCTTATCGGGGGTATACTTTTTGTCGGTTGGGTATATTCCTTGTTCCTTGGACCTTACCGCTCTAAACTCATTCCTAATCTCCCCAATACTCATAAGTATTATCTGTGGTTTTCTGCAGGTCTTGTGACTTTCTACCTTGCTGTTGGATCACCTCTCGATCCCTTAGGAGAGAACTTCCTTTTTTCCGCACACATGATCCAGCACAATATACTGATGTATATCTGCCCGCTTTTTGTACTTCTTGGACTGCCTAAAGAATTGGTTGACCACTTTCTTTCCAGCCGACCATTTTTTGAAAGATCCCTTCGTTTTCTGACTCACCCAATTATCGCGGGATTGTTATTCACCTTGGTCTTTTCTTTTTGGCATGTTGGCGTGTTTTATGAGGCTGCGATTAGAGATAAAGTCATTCATATGGCGGAGCATCTATCTATGTTCTTCGTATCTCTTTTGATGTGGTGGCCCATTTGTTCCCCCTCTGATCGCTTGCCAAATATGCGGTTTGGTCCTCAGATGCTCTACATACTTGCCCTAATGCTCGGACAGACTCCCATCTTCGCTATCCTCACCTTTTCCAAGGATGTTTTGTACGACACTTATTTTTACGCGGAGCGCATTATAGAACTTACCCCGCTCGAGGATCAAAAAGCTGGTGGAGTATTGATGAAAATTGCCAATATGGCAGTGTCAGTTGGCGTACTTGCCTCAATCTTTTACCGCTGGACAAAGAGCCAACCGGTAACAGGCAAGGTCGCCTGACCCCTTACAGCCTTGAGACAAGAAGTTCCCGCTCGAAAAGCATTTCTTTAGGAAGAAATTCCGACAATTGCAGGAACAATTCTTCATGCCTTAAAGTCTGCATTCTTAGGCTTTCCGGATCGATATCCATGAGTTCATCCCATTCAACATCATCAAAATCCAAGCCTGACCAGTCAATATCCTGCTTTCTGGGTGCCCAACCTAAAGGTCCCTCGACTGCTCTTGCCTTACCCGAGGTTCTTTCAACCATCCAGCGCAATACACGCATATTGTCTCGAAATCCCGGCCAGAGAAATTTCCCATCCTCATTTTTACGGAACCAATTTACATGAAAGATTCTGGGCTTGTTTTCTAACCGTTTACCCATGCGTATCCAGTGACGAAAATAATCCCCCATATTGTACCCACAAAACGGGAGCATAGCCATGGGATCACGCCGAAGGTTACCAAGTTTACCTTCGGCAGCCGCAGTGGTTTCAGAGGCGAGGGTTGCACCTAGGTACACTCCATGGTTCCAGTTGAAGGATTGATATACCAAGGGAATATCAGACATCCTTCGACCTCCAAATACAAATGCAGAAATAGGTACACCTGCTGGATGTTCCCAATCTTTATCGATAGTTGGACACTGAGAAGCTGGGGCAGTAAAGCGAGCATTGGGGTGAGCTGCGGCCGTGTCTGAACTAGGAGTCCATGCATTCCCCCGCCAATCAGTCAATCCATCCGGTGCGTTCTTGGTCAAACCTTCCCACCAGACATCTCCATCTGAAGTTAGAGCAACATTTGTAAAGATAGTGTTTTTCTTCATCGATTCCATCGCATTGGGGTTGGTCTCCCATGAAGTCCCTGGTGCCACTCCGAAAAATCCTGCTTCTGGGTTAATCGCCCGCAATCCACCCTCTTCATCAGGTTTCAACCAAGCAATATCATCTCCCACCGTGGTCACTTTCCATCCGTCCATTTTTTCAGGAGGTACCAGCATGGCCATGTTGGTTTTCCCGCAGGCACTTGGAAAGGCACCCGCCACATAGGTCTTATCCCCGTCCGGACTTTCTACGCCCAAAATGAGCATGTGCTCAGCCATCCATTCATTATCACGGGCCATGCAGGAAGCAATCCGCAGGGCTAAACATTTTTTGCCAAGCAAAGCATTTCCCCCATATCCGCTCCCATAGGAAACAATAGTTCGTTGTTCAGGGAAATGCACAATGTATGTATTTTCCGGATCACAGGGCCAAGGGACATCTTCTACACCCTCGGTCAGGGGCATGCCGACTGAATGTAAACAAGGGATGAAGAAATCCCGCTCGCCTAATAAATTAAGTACTGCTTTACCCATTCTGGTCATAATCCGCATATTGAGCACCGCATATGGAGAATCCGTAACTTGTACACCATACTGGGAAATGGGTGATCCGAGAGGCCCCATGCAAAAAGGCACAATATACATTACCCGACCTTGCATACATCCTTTGAATAAATGTTTTAGCTTAGTCCGCATCTTACGAGGCTCTTCCCAATTATTGGTAGGACCAGCATCCTCTTTCCCGTAACTGCATATAAAGGTTCTGCTTTCCACACGGGCGACATCTCTGGGATCCGAACGGACAAGGAAACTATTGGGTCGCTTTTTTTCGTCGAGCCGGATCATTGATCCATTCTCAATCATTATTGCACTTAATTCATCCCATTCCTTATCCGATCCATCACACCAATGAACACTTGACGGTTGGCACATCTCCACCATCTTATCCAGCCATTTGAGCAATGCTGTATTTTGCGTTTGAGAACGGTCATAGAGTTCATTCTTGTTTCCCATCTCTTCATTCGCTAGGGAGACAGCTAGGGATAGTCAAACTCGGATCATCAAAATAAGCCCAAAAAGTTATTTCCCCTAAAATTGGGAATAAATCGGGTTTGCTTTGTAAACTTGTACCTTTAGCATAGGTAATCTGAGCGTATGAGTTGGCAAGCAAAGACAAAAAACGCCGTCCTCGCCTTGGAGGATGGAAGTATATTTCGCGGATTCGCATTCGGGGCAAAAACTACGGTTACCGGAGAGGCCGTTTTTAATACGGGGATGACTGGATATCAGGAAACCCTTACCGACCCGTCCTATTTTGGACAGATCGTTACCATGACAGCACCCCAAGTTGGGAACTATGGTATCAATTTAGAAGACGAAGAATCGGACGGCCCCAAAGTTGCTGGCTTTGTGGTCCGTGAACTGAGCCCGGTTGTGAGCAACTGGCGGGCAACTGGAAACCTGTCCGGCTATCTCGAAAAAAATAATATTCCCGGGATTGAAGGGGTTGATACCCGGGCAATCACTAAGCGTTTACGGGTGCACGGAGCTCTCAAAGCCTGCCTCAGCACTGAAGATCTTTCAGATGAAGTTGCTTTGAACAAGGCGAAGGAATGGGAAGGTATTGTTGGTCGCGATTTCGTCAAAGAAGTAACCTGTAAAGAACCTTTCACATGGGACGAATCCGGGGACTTAAGCAAACCGTTTTCTGTACCCGGTACTTCTCTTACTGGTACCCCACATTTAGATGGTGAAACCCACCGGCTTGTCGCTTTCGACTTCGGTGCGAAGCGGGCCATCTACCGGAATTTACGCAATAGTGGTTTTGAAGTGATTGTTCTTCCAGCTGACGCTTCTGCCGAAGATGCCCGATCCCACAATCCTGACGCTATCTTTTTATCCAATGGACCGGGTGATCCTTCCGCTCTTGATTACGCACATTCAACCATACGTGAATTGATCGATGAATATCCAATATTTGGTATCTGCCTTGGTCATCAGGTACTAACTCATGCAATTGGAGCCACTACCTACAAATTGAAATTCGGTCACAGGGGAGGTAATCAGCCGGTCAAGAATGTGGAGACAGAAAAGGTTTCCATTACCTCGCAGAACCATGGCTTTGCATCCGATAAAGATGCCCTGGAGGCACATGGTGCTGTGGTCACGGAATACAATTTAAATGACAACACCGTCTCGGGTATGCGTATTAAAGGAAAACCAGTCTTTTCTGTACAGTATCATCCGGAGGCGGCTCCCGGGCCTAACGACGCCCATTTTCTCTTTTCATCCTTTCATCAATTAGTTGGGGAGCAAAAACGCTCCAAACTTGCATCAGTTTAATCGATGACCAAGTGCGGGCTGCTCCACGACCCGGTATTTCTTGAACATCAAACCGGCTCGGGACATCCCGAATGTCCAAGCCGTACAAAGACAGCAATTGATGCAATTGAGAAAGTTGGTCTACTCGATCAAACTATCCAAATAAAACCTCTTTTCTGTGAGGATAAACCCCTAGAAAATGTACATTCCAAGAAATACCTTCTGCAGGCAGAAAATGATATTA
>OMJS01000094.1 GCA_900299365.1 Opitutales bacterium | reverse complement strand
TGTGCATCTTCAATCACTGGATTTGTCGATCGTAAAGACACCGTCTTTGCCGACAAGAACCTACATTCCTCCCTCTGGAGTGGAATTCAGCTCAGTGGAGCAACCTGTGAACGGTTTGCCCATAATCATCCCGAACACCTAGAGGACCTACTCTCCTCTGAGGAAAATTCTGTCAACAAAGCACTGGTATTAGAGGGTATTTACTCGATGGAAGGCCATATTGCTCGCCTGCCTGAACTGGTATCAGTTGCGAGAAAATTTAACACTTTTATTATTTTGGATGATGCTCATGGGATCGGTGTTCTTGGGCATCAAGGCAGAGGAACGGCAGACCATTTTGGATTGACTGATGAGGTTGATGTCATTTGTGGGAGTTTCTCCAAATCATTCTCTGGGACAGGGGGATTTGTTTGTTCATCCAAAGATGCCATCGAGTATATGCGTAGTCATTCGAAGCAAACCATTTTTTCAGCAGCCATTTCTCCCACTGCCACCGCTTGTGCCCATGCCGCCCTTAAGATTATCCGAACGGAGCCCGAGCATAAACAAAGACTTGACCGTAATCTGGCCCGCTACCGGAAAATACTTGATGAATTAAATCTCGATACCTGGGAAAGCGAATCTCCAGCTGTCCCCATTGTCTTGGGCAAGAAGGAGAAAGTTTATTATTTCTGGAAGGCCCTGCTGGAAAAAGGAGTTTATGCAATTATTTCAATTGCCCCTGGTGTACCGCCTGGGAAAGATCTGATTCGTACCGCAATTTCTGCAGCACATACCGATGAAGACTTGGATCTTATTGAAGAAGCTATGCAGTATGCCTCTTCTAAGGTTTAAGTTTATACCTGTTCTTTGAAAAGAAACCCGTTCAAGGAGCGGAAAGTTTTCTCAGCCGGGTAAAGATTAATAACGCATCTAAAAATTTCTTAAGATTCGTCCCCAGCGGTCTAAAGAGCGGTCTGAATAGATAGGTACGCGCATGGAGAAGAGCGTCTTGGACGGATTCATTCTTTCGTATCTCATTGCCCCATTTCTCCATCAATAAAGCGAAATTCTCCTCGTTTCTATCTTTGCGTCCTGTAGTGGCTCCTTTTACATGATCAATCACACTATCATGAACCACATAATTATCATACCCCGCCCGGTTTAAACGGATACATAGATCTACATCTTCACAACCATTCAAAAATTCCTCATCGAACCCGCCCTGCTGGTGAAACAATTCACGCTTGATTAAACAACAGGCTGCGGTGACCGCACTCCACTTACGAACCTCTCCTTTGAATGGACGATGAAAAAAACCCTGCCCATAATGCCGAGGATTACCAAGTGGAGAAAAAACAACGCCCATATGATCGTAGCGCCGGGTACCGTAAAGCTTCTGTACATTTCCGACAAAACCAACATGGGAATGATTATTAAAGACTTCCAGCATGGGCATGAGCCAATCACCCTTAACGAAGGCATCATTGTTTAAAAAAAGCAGATACTCCCCTTTTGCTTCCTTCGCCAACCAGTTATTATTTTTGGCAAACCCATGACTATATTTCTCTCTATGAAATACCCGGTAAGGAGCGGGCAAATCATCCAAATACTTTGCCGTTTCATCGAGGCTCGCATCATTGGCAATTAAAACTTCGGATGAAACCAAACCATTCAAGGTTTTTTCTAGGCAACCAATGCATTTTTTAGTCAGGACTACTTGGTCCTTCGCACTGATTAATACACTTACTTTGGGGTTAATCAAGGTTTTCAAACAAATAAATTTTTAAACTTTTGACAATTCACTTCAGCGGAGAAATCAGATTGTGCACTGGAGATGGCAGATTTTCGAATACCTGTAAATTTATCAGGGTTCCGAAAAAACCGGCCGAGTATCTCTACCCAAGGATAAGGGTTGTATGGATCCAGCGAGAATCCAGCTTTACCATTGGGAAAAGCTTCTGAACTTCCAGCATAGTTTGACGCAAGGACGAGTAAGCCATGAGCCATTGCTTCCGGAATGACATTGGGGATTCCATCCCGATCCCCGTTTTTTGCAATAATGCCAGTAAAAAGAAGGGCATCATGCTGACGGTAGAAATTTTCGGTTTTTTGCTCATCGAGATGACCCAACAAATTTACCTCCTCTTTCAAACCCGCAAGGTGAATTTGCCGGTTTATTTCCCGATTAAGTTTTCCCCCTCCTATTATATTAATTTGAAAGGGGATATTTTGGTCTCTTAATACTCTTAAAATATTGATTAATAGAAAGTATCCTTTTTTTTCCACCAAGCGCCCAACACTTAATAAGTTCAGTTTATTTTGCTGAACCAAATTAAAATCATTCCTTCCCGGCACCCCGTTAAGACTTCGGTGGATCACTTCTAGGTTTTTCTTTTCTGCTCCGAGTAATCTTAACCGGTATGCGGTAGATTGCGAAGATGTACGAAGCTTCGTCGCGAGCTTGATTTTCATTGGCAGTAACCAATCACCACCATTGCGGAATACATCATATGCATGAGCACCGGTAGAGAAAGGAATATCGACCAACTGGTTAATGGCCAAGGCAGCGCTCGCAGGCATCGTAGCCCATACAGCATGCAATCTTGAATATTGTGCATTTTGAAATTTCTTTGCTTCGATTAAGGCAAATGCCAAACCGAGAAAAGTTTCATTCCAGTTTTGCAAGTTTGGGCAAGAAACGGACCACAAATGAGATAAAACCTTTTTAAATGAAGCCGGTCTTTTCCAAGCCCAGTAAGGTATCCAAAAGAAAAGATAGAGAAGACGAATCAGGGGAAAAGAATGAACCTGTATTTCATTCCATCTTTTCTGTCCTTGCCAAATGGAAAAAATGGAAGGCCAAGCCCCCAATTTTTGTAAATGCCTAAGTTCCCGTCTTACAAAAGTTTCGGTAGGTCGAGGAAAAGTGGCATAAAGAAATGCTAATTTAGTCAATTTTAATTAAAAACCTATGTAATCAAAAACGAAGGATGAAAAATTTTCCGTATGTTAATCGGGAATAAAGTGAAGAGTTAAATACTAAGCTACTCCGTTGACGGGCATGCTTTCCTTAACAGGATTTTCATCAGACGATCCATCCATTAATGGAAAGAAATCAAAAGCTAGTTTTATTTCTCCAGCACTGGCGGTTTTTTGACCATTTACCAGAATTTCACCACTAAAACAGGCGAG
>OMJS01000093.1 GCA_900299365.1 Opitutales bacterium | reverse complement strand
AGGACCCTGGATCATCCTCAAGTGACGGATTTTGCATCGAGAGAAAAATTTGTCGGTCAGCCCTGCTCAGCGGAACTCTACGCGAACCTGTTGAAAAATTCAGGGGTTGATGCAGTGATGACCGTGCATAATCACAAACCGGATGTGATGAAAGGAATTTATGAGAAGGTTTACGGACCTTCTGATGAAAACAGGCTGCCTCCTTTCATCAACCTGGATATTTCTCCCATCATTGCCAATTACATCCTTCGCTCAGGACTGGTACGACTTTGGAATTATGGAGAACATGTTGGTTTTGTTGCACCCGATGATGGTGCCGCGGAATTCGTTCAGAGGGTGAGAGAGTTTACCGGGCTTCATAATTCGGCCCTCGTGACGTTCAAAAAGAAACGCATCGGTCAGCGAGAAGTCAATCTTGATTTGAATGAAGAAGTTGAGATTTTAAAAAATCGGGATGTGTTTATTTTAGATGATATGGTCCGGACCGGGGGAACTCTGGCGGCAAATATCCGTGCTTTGGCAGAATCAGAACGCTGCCGTCCGGCAAATATGTTCTTTTACTGCACCCACACCTACATTTCCCCGGAAGCCCGGGAAAATCTGAATTCCCCCTTTCTCAATCAGTTCATCACCTCCAACACCATCACCAGTGTCCTCAATCGGGACGATCAGGGCCGTTTGCGGAAAAAATTTGTGGTCCTGAAAATTGAAAGATGGATAGGTCATGCAATCCGCCAATGCCTGGAATTTGGACAAAAACCGGAAACCATTTATGACACCTCATATGTTCCGGAAGCTGACAGTTTTTATGAAATTGATATTTCTAGCAAAAACCCTCTTCACAGTCAGTCGCGTTACGAGCAATACGAACTGACGATCTAAACTTCATCAGGGCAAGGAAATGCTCCGCATTAATAAACGCCCACCGAAATGAGTTACCTCAAATCCATTTTATGATCCGTGATGGGATCGAAGCTTGAAAACATCCTGATTCTCGGTATAGGAGGCGTAGGAATGCACCTCGCGAGAAGGTTGGTACATGAAGGTGCATCCGTAACGGTCATCGAAACGGATCCTAAACTGGTCCAGGAAGCAGCTGAAACCATGGATGCCAGGGTCTTAAAGGGCAATTCGATGAGCCTCAGCAGTTGGAGAGCCGCGGAGGCGGAGAGCATGGAATTGATGATCGCAGCCACCAATGACGATGCGACGAACATGCTTTCAGCATTGATTGCGGACCGCTTCGGTATCGAACGAAAAATTGTCCGGGTTCGGTCTCTCGATTTTGAGCCTGGAAGTGTGTTGCCTCCGGAAGAATTAAAAATCGACCTGATGGTTCATCCGGAAGAACTGCTTGCGCAGGAAATCTTTCGTCTGGTTAAACGGGCTGCCTGCAATGACCTGATCGATATCGGAAACGGATGGATGCAGGTTTTGGCCCTTAGGGTGGATGATCAATCTCCTTTGGTGTTCAAATCACCAAGAGAACTTTCGGCCATCCATGATCAGTACCATTTCCGTGTCGTGGCATTGGCCCGAGGAATTTCCACCATCATCCCCCAGGCAGATGAGACGATCCGTCCACAGGATCAGGTGTTCATCCTTGCAAGACGGGATGACATGGAACAATTGATGAAACAGATGCGTATCCGGGACCAGGGCATCAGCAGGATGATGATCCTTGGAGGCGGGCTTGTCGGAAGGCGGGTGGCTCAATTACTGGAAAAAGAAATCGAAATCACTTTGATAGAAAATAAACACGAACGCGCGGAGGAACTTGCGGTCAATTTAGAGAAAACCCAGGTCATTGAAGGAGACGGGACTGATGCCAATGTGCTGGTGATGGCGGGTATGGACCGGATGGAAAGTTTTGTCGCAACCACTGGGGACAATGAAACGAATATCATCACCTGCTTGCTCGCCAAACACTTGATGAACCGCGGTAACCGTGAAATTCAGGGAGCCCAAGGCAAAACCATAGCCCTTGTAGATAAGGAGGATCATCTGGTTCTCTCCTCAACCATCGGACTGGATGTAGTTCTGAATGCCAAGATATCGGCGGCTAATGAAATTCTGAAGTTCATCCGCAGAAGTGAGCTGCTTTCAGTCGCTCATCTTCATGGTGTTGATGCAGAAGTGGTGGAGGTGGTTGCGTCACCTGGTTCCGAAATAACCAGGAAACCCTTGAAAAAACTTGCGTCCTATTTGAAAAAATATGAAATCATCATCGGTGGTATTCATCAGAACGGGACTTGGGAAATAGCAGTTGGTGCGAGTGAAGTCCAGCCTGGTGCAAGAGTCGTCCTGGTTTGTTCATCACGAAATTTGCGAAACGTACATAAACTTTTTTAAAATAGTTCAAAAATTGAGTTTAACCCCGAATTGAACTTGGAGGTTTTTTTATCAAAACATTCTTCCAGTTCGATTGGATTAGCCGAAAATAGAAACGATGATTTTTTCATGGATTACCCCTCATTTTTTTTAACCTCCAATTTTTTCAAATTTTTCATTTTCCTGGGACTCATCCTGTTTGCCAGTGCATGTTCAGTCCCGACACGGGAATATTCATATCCTGATGTGAACACCCTTGAACAACAGCGATTGTGTCAACTGGTGTCCTTTCGAAAAACCAATCAGTACCTCGTCGCGGATAGGAAGATCATGCCGATGAAAAAAGATGAAATCATGGCTCCGGTTCAAGATACTGAAAGTGATTTACCAAAAGGGGTTTATTTTTGTGGAATCTTTCAGGCTCGTCATTATGACTGTTCACCTTACCAAACCAACAGATTGGATGGTAAAAAATGCAGGTATCAATGATGAGTCATGACCATTTCAATGTTCTGGGTTTCAACAAAAATTTTATTTTAATCATATCTTGAAAAAGCTTTTTTTCGTCAAATCACTCATAAAATTCGGTTTTTTTGAAAAAATAATGAATTTGGGGTTGACAAATTTTGTCACAACAAGTAATGATTACATTTAAATTTAAATTCGGTATAAAAATGCACGTTGTACCGAAATGAGTTTTACATGGATGTAGGACAAAAAAACCTTCCGAATTAGTAACTTCACCATCAAATAATTCCCTATCGGGATGGGGATAACACCCCAGTGAGGAGCATGGATGCCGTCACGCACTAAACACAATCACCTGACCGTTGGACTCGATATTGGGACAACCAAGATCTGTGCGATCGCGGTTGAAAGTGACAGCAAGGAAACTCTAAATGTTGTAGGAGTTGGCACGGCGAAATCCGAAGGACTCCGTAAGGGAGTTGTTGTCAATATCGAAAAAACGGTGAAGTCGATCAAAAAAGCTGTTGAAGAATGCGAACTGATGTGCGGTGAGCAAATCAACAGTGTCTACGCGGGCATCGCCGGTCACCACATAAAAGGGCAAAACAGCCGGGGCATGGTCACGGTGTATCACAACCGCACCGTTACTGAAGAAGATATCCGAAGAGTGATCGATGCTGCTCAGGTCCTGATTCCAAACGATCGTGAAGTTCTCCACATTCTACCTTCAGAATTCATTGTCGATGATCAGGATGGAGTTCAAAACCCCTTGGGAATGGCGGCTGCCAGGCTTGAGGTGAATGTCCATATTGTGACGGGATCTGTTACATCCGCACAAAACATCATCAAATGTTGCAACCAGGCGGGACTGGACGTCGAAGATATTGTTTTGGAACCATTAGCTTCGAGCCAGGCCGTGTT
>OMJS01000092.1 GCA_900299365.1 Opitutales bacterium | reverse complement strand
TGCACCCACCAATTGGCATTCTGCTAGTAATTGGCGTGACACCACGGGTGATGATGTTGATTGGGTCTATGTGTATGATCCCTCTCTGGG
Organism: Opitutales bacterium; assembly: GCA_900299365.1. Lineage (GTDB taxonomy): Bacteria > Verrucomicrobiota > Verrucomicrobiia > Opitutales > Seribacteraceae > Chordibacter. Next base: position 22,912 of record OMJS01000092.1, on the reverse strand, counting down.
AGGTTATACAAAATATGTGCACATTGCTGGAGGGAACCTTTTTGGATGGTATACTCGCGACAAAAGAGCAGGTACTAAATGCAATAATACAGTAATCTATCCAGATGAGGCTTTCATCATTGCAAGAAGAAGTTCCAATACTGTGACTCTTACCTCGGAAATTTCACTGGATGATTCTCCCACGCAACTTTATCTGCCTGATGAAGGAACAACATTCATTGCGAATAATCCTTTTGGCATGGACCTTCTTCTGACTGAAATCATATCAAGTACTCAAATTGCAGACAGCAATAATGCCAAGTTTCGGGCAGGAGATTCTGATGATGATGCCGATATGGATACGATTACTATCTTGGATTCGGGGAATTGGAAACAGTATTGGTATAAAAGTGGGGTAAATTCTGGAGTCACTACGCTAATGAAAGCCGGTGCAAAGAATCCAGGCGGTGCGATTGCAACTACTGATCTGTTTATTGGTTCAGGCGCAATCACAAACTTACAAAGCTGTTCAGACACTGCTGGCAGTAATGTAGTTACCAACTACAATGATGGTAATTACACCAAGATTCTTATCTCTGGTACTAGTTCCAATCTAACCGGATTCACCATTAGTTTGTCTGATATTCAGGGATATATGTTAAATGACGAAGGAACTCATGAGGTTAACGCCACCACCGGTGATAATGTAGATACCAATGGTACAGGGTCCGTTGTGTATTCGAATATTTCTGGAAATTTTGAGGTTGTTGGAGGAGGTTCAGGTTTCATTGTCGTGGAAAAACAGAGGGATGTTAATTTCAAATCAAATGAGGGCTCACCTGCTTGGAGTATTGGAAACGTTGGTGCAGGTTATGATAACTCCAGTTCCACTGCTACTTGGTACGCAGTAGGGGGTGGAGGATCTGGAGGAAAAGGTACAGTTACTACAAATGGGTCAGGCCAATATCAAAGTTTTAGCCTCACTGCCGGCGGATCAGGATATACTTCGGCTCCTCAGATCATAATTTCTGGAGGCGGTTGGAGATATTCCGATAATTCTGCTCAAGATGATCTCTCGGTTGATGCTTCCGCAGGCATAATCATATACCGTGATGCAAATGGTGGGGTAAAAACCTTCTTAGATACGAACAATCCAACTGCAGAATAATATTTAAAAGCACTTAAGTACCTTCGGCTTTTCCCAATTTTATTAAGGAGTTTTTCGAGTTTCTAAGAACAAGATATTTTTTAATTAGCCTCTTTAGATTTATTCCTTACGAGAATGGATAGTACAATTTATCTGTTTTCAAATTATCTATGAGTAATCAACTTTGTTGAATAGAGGAGTAAAAATATACTGTCATTTAGATATTACTCCTAGGTAGATTCTTGTTGTAACAAGAAAGACTCTCTTTTGCTAATCAATCTTTATTTTTTAAAGTGTACTGAAGTTGATTTTTCGGAGTACTAATTACTTACTTAACCATTCCGAGTTGGCATAATCAAAGATTACTAATCGGGTAAAGTTCGTTTTTTCTAAATTTACGAAGTACCAACTTTGCAAAGATGAGGAATGTAGGTAGGGGTAGTGCTCTTTCGCTGTCCAAAACCAATCTTCCATTTTTTGGATCCATACCCAAATCGATTGATCGCCTTTTTTCTTCATGTATATCCAACCTAGTTTTTCGTGAAACAACCAATCCTCTTCTCCCACTTTCCAAAAGTTTCCAAACCATGGATTTCCCCACCATCCATTCTCAAGAGATTCTGAATCCTCAAATACTCCGACACTCTGGAAATGGGCAACCACACTGGTGTTTTCAAAAACACTCACTTCAGTGGTGGCATCATATGCATTTGCAAATGTGGATCCCTCCCAGTGTGAAAATTCAAAACCTTCTTTAGCGAATGCATTGATAGTTCGAACACCCCTAAAAAAGCCCGAACCGCTGGTTGTTCCGCGAATGGAGTTATTAGAGTAAACACTGAGTAAATAAAGTTTGTTCGAGTCTTCATTGGATGGAGGATTATTTTCATCAATAATAAAAACCGCAGTCAGTGCTTTATCACCATCCAGGGGGATTGAGGTGGTGCTGGAATAGGGATCATTTACAATTCCCACCGCTTCAGAACCATTATAATCCCAATGAGAAAATAAATAACCCTGCTTGGGCAAGGCAAGGATAGCGTGGTTGGGGTCATATTCAAACGATCCACCACCATAAAGATAGGAAACTGCATCCGTTGGGTTTGAACTTAATTGTAAATTAACCAATCCAGTCGGGGCAAAATATGCAGTTAGCTTTATATCATTAGCCACGGTGAATGTTTGGTCGGTTTGGGTGGGAGTGCCAATATTTACACCGGTTACCCCCCATTTGACAAAACGGTATCCATCTTCCGCATAGGCAGAGGCATTAATTTCACTCCCATAAGCAAATCCATCAAATTGTTTATAATCTGAAGCGATATCCTCATTGATTTGGGCGAAACCACCAATACTTGGGCTTATCTCTACATCAATCTCATATTTTCTTTCGGTAACAACTGCAGTCAGGTTGAGATCTGAAAGCATCTTGTGCTTGTAAAGTTTTTCACTGGAAAGCTCAACTTCTGGATGGTCTTCATCTCGCCAATGGTCGAGTTTGTATCCATTACTTAGGGATATAACAAATTCAGCAATATCTTCATCTTCAAAAGTTTGCCCTCCAAGAATTCTACCCCCAAAAACTCCAGGTATTATAGCATCATTATCATCCACCACCACAACTTGGCGAGTAACATTGTATTGTTTTGATTTAAAATTTGCGGTCAGTCTTGCATTGCCAGTGATTATAAAATCAGCGGGATTAGTGGTGGTATTAGAATCATTGGTAAAGGATGCATTGGCATTAATTGACCAAGAATCAAATAACTTACCCGTTCTGGGTAATGCTTCTATCTGGGCAATTTCATCAAAAGTGTAAGAATTTTCGATGGTACTGAATCCACCATACCCCTCAGGATTAACAGAAATCTCCAAGGTATATCCCTTGGGCTGAAATTCAGCAGTAATCTCGGAATCCTTTCGAATGGTAAGTAAAGCGCTTGGGGAGGAGATGTTATCCAAATGCTCGCTGCCTATACCTGTCCATCTGTAAAATTCCCAATGTTCATTAGGAGTAGCTTGTAGGCTAACTTGGTCTCCCCAATAATAAGGAGATACTGTATTGATCTGTGATAATCCTCCCTGGGTTGAGGAAACTTCGAGTTGGTAGTAATGCTTGCGTAGAACTGCTTGTAGATTTCGATCTGAAGTCATTACGGAGGAATAAATTTTCTGGGTGGTCAGAATTTCTCCACTATCTAAATCCACCCAATAAAGAAAGCTGTATCCCGAAAATGGAGTAAGGGTAAGAGTGACCGAATCACCGTGGTAAATAATGTCAGGATGGCTGACTGATGCGCCAATATCACCATTGATTTCCTCGTTATTTTGATCCAAGGAATAAAAAGAAATGTCTAAATTCAGTACGATCTTGGAAAAATTCGCTTGTGCCTTGGCATTTCCCAAAACTTTGAAATTGGCTGTTGGGTTAAAACGGTCAGCAGGATCATCCAAAGAAAGGTTTTCCAGTGAAACCCACTCATCAAATTGTTTGCCCACGAGAGGTGAGGCGGTAAGGGAGACATACTCACCATAAGTAAATGTTTCGTTTTGGGTATTAATCAGTCCAAATTCTGTGGGACTTGCATTAACATCTACCCCATACTGTTGTTTTTTGAAAACCGCCCTTATTTCACTATCTTCAACAACTTGTAATGTGGTTTCCGTTGCTTCATCGTTTTCAATGCGAGTACTTCCATCCCAGTGAGAGAAGTACCAGTGATCCTCTGCGGTTGCGGAAATCGCGACCTCATCCCCCCAAAAATAGACATCTTGTTCGCTTAATGAGACCGTTCCTTGACCTTCTGCATTGATAGAAATTGTGTGCCTAGTTCGCTCAAAATTTGCCCTAAGTCCAAAGTGGTGAGTGATCCTGTTGGAAAAAACTGGATTAGTAGGCGTAGGGAGAAGGGCACTGTCCTCAATTGAGTGAATTTTGATACGGTTACCTGAGAAACTTTCCCCGGAAGCATGGTAGTAAAGAAGATCAGGGGCATCCGTAGGCACTGCAAAGGTTAAAATTCCTGTGGAACTTAGATGTCCGGAAATCCCAGATAGGTAGTGGCTGTCTGTATCGTTAGAGTCTGATGAAGTGGAGAGGAAAAATTCGTCTCCACTACTCAAATTGCAATCAAAATGATAAGTGAACCCTCTGATTAGAGAAAGTTCAGGACTTTCTTGGTTGTTGATAAAAAGCTTTGTCTCGGCAGGATGAACCGCGGATTGTTCGCGACCAATATGAAAGTTTATATCTTTGATCAAATCCCAACCCACAAATGTATAATTATCATCCGGATCGGCGGTTAGGGTTAGGTTCGTTCCATAATCTACTTCATTCGAAAAACCGATCACTTCTCCCTGGTCTTCATTGTATTGAAGGCTCAAAAGTCTGGTTTGTTGTTCGAAATATGCCCAAATCTCAGAGGTTTCTTCTAGTTCTACATCCACAGATAAAACGCTCCAGTGCGGAGAAAAGACTTCCCCAGTTTTAGCTTCCCAACCAATAAAGTTGTATCCTGGGTTTGGATTGGCAACCAGTCTTTGAAATTGGGCAGAGCTGTAGGAAACATTTTCCCCTGCAGAACCGGCATATGGAGGTGAACTGATTAAAGAATAACCGACCTCATTACGTTCAGTAAAGTACGCCCAAAAAGAGTAATTTGCATCCAGAAAAGGAATATTAATGGTGGATGAATAAGAATAACCGCTTTCTCCAAGAGTGTTTTCCCAATACAGGTAATTTAACATATGGTTGTCAGAGTCCAGCGGTAGGGCACTAAGACTTAGATTTGAGGTAGCGTTATACTCAATTTGATCGAGCTTGGTAATATTATTGTAAGTACCACTTATTGAAAAAGTACCATTTTCATCCGGATATGTATTTACGGAATAAATCTTGGGAACAAACACTGGCTCGATTGTTATATTTGAAGAGGGTATAATTAATTGATTGTTGGCAAAAGTGGTATCAAAAAGCAGGTGAGAGTTATCACCATGCCAACTTTGGAACTGATAATGAGGTTGTGGAGAAGCATTAATATCTACAAGTGTCTCGAATGGATAGGTCCCTTCGCCCAGGGCACTTCCGCCAATATCTTGATGAATAATATTAAGTGAATAGTTTTGTCTTTCAAATTTTGCACTAATATTGACATCACCTACGGGTATAAAGTGAATGGATGCTGAAAATGGATCGAGAGACGGAGATGAGTCACGCAAATTAGCCGGGTTTGGTAGACCAAACCATTGGGAAAAAAACCACCCCGGTGATGGTTGGGCATCGGCACCCAATCTTGTAGCGGAGTCCACATCTTCATCGGTGCCCGTTGAATCACTTAGGTATTGCTCCCCATCTTGGCTCAAGTCAAAACTGCCCGAGCCTTCAGTAGATAGACTTATATGATAGATTTCGCGAATATAGTTTGCAGTAAAAGTTAGGTTTTTAAGGGGCAGTGATGCATGATTAATCGTTGTCTGGGAAGCATTAGGATCTGCTAAATATTGCGTATCTCCAGACCAATGAGAAAAATCCCAACCCGGACTTTCCGAAGCGGTTATTACTGGATTATCTAAAACGCTAAAATGAGTCGGTGCCTGCGTCTGTCCACCCTCTACAACATTCATTGCGATCTCATATTGAATAAGGTTAAACGATGCATTAATTTCCATATCACCCATAATGCGTATCTGGTTATCTGCTACGCCCAAACCATTAAGGACCAATGACTCTTTGGTGGATTCTACTTCCCATGCATCAAATTCATAGCCCTTGTTTGGAGAAGCATTTAAATCGTAGCTAGAAAAATGAAGAAAGTTTCCAGATGTTTCAGATCCTACAGAAACCACCCCGCCTGTGCTTGATGTAACCACGATTTGGGTGTCATCATATTCAGTTACCTTAAATTCTGCGGTAAGATTAAGATCACTGGAGGGATAAAAATAAGAAACCGCGGAATATTGATCGATTTCTGCGATGGGGTTTAGCAGGTCGGAAATATCGGGTAAACCTCTCCAGTGAGAAAAACTCCAACCATCTTGTGGACTAGCATCCAAGGTTAACTGGGTTTCAGAATCTATGGATACAGATGAGTAGACTGTTTCATAAATTATTTCTCCCGATGATAACAAAATATCAACACTTCCATTTCCTTCAGTTTGTACGACAACTTGGTAACTTTCAGGAACAAAATTTGCGACCAAGTGTAAATCCTGAGGAATGGAATTATTATCCAAATGAATAAAAGTTTCCGCGGATAAATGATTTAATAAATATTCGGTGTCCCCGGTCCAGTGTGTAAATCGTGCTCCAGGAAATGCACTCGCCCTAATAGTGGGATTGTCCTCGATCGTGAAAGTTTCTGGTCCCAAAACTGTTCCATCACCTGCAGATTCAAGTTCAAGGTTATATTCTGTATAAATAAATGTGGCAGAAAGTGATAAAGGTCCTTCGACCAAGAACTTATTTTGCTTTTCAAACGGACCATATTCAAGTTGTTCGGTGTTTCCTACCCATTGGTCAAACTGATAGCCCAATTGAGCAGTGGCATTCAATTCGTAGGATGTGTAGTGAGTAAAGCCACCAGATTCATCAGAATTGAAAAATGCATTCCCACCTGTACCTGATGTGATATTGATGTCCGAATCATCATAATCATCAAGTCGTAGAATGGCCGACACTGTGGCACTCTCATGCGGGTAAATTTTGCTTATATTGGCTTCTGTCTGAGCAGAATTGGGATTAGCAAGGATGGCCATTGGGTCTTGCCAATAATCAAAGACAAATCCGTCCTGCATCTCCACCTCCACAGTTACCATACTAGTTGCAGGAAATTCGCCTGACGAGGAAAGCGTTTTGAATCCTTGTGTGGATTCAATATCCAACTGATAACTGAGTTCAGAAAAACTAGCGGTAAAGTTAACATCTGCAGTAGGTATAAAGGTAGTTTGTGCAGAATTTTCATTTCCAAGCATGGCTATGCCAGCATCCGTGCTTATCCAGTTATTGAATCCAAAATGCTTATCAGGAATGGATCGCAAAGTGTATTGGAAGCCATGTTCAATCGTCGTGGGTGTGGATCCATTCTGGTCAAGAATGACATATGAACCCCCTAATTCTGCACCAATTAAAACATCATAAGTGTTGCGGGTAAAAACCGCCACCAAATCCATATCGCTATCAATCATTATAGTCTCGTTTTGATTGGAACTATAGTGCGAGCCATTACTTTCCCATTCCCAGTGGCTAAAAGAGTGACCAAGATTTGGCAATGCGGAGATACTCACTGTATCGCCAAAAGAAAAGGAACCATCTCCCATGACTTCACCATTTCCTTGGACGTTCAAAGTTAATACATAGGGTATCAGGGAAAATTCAGCATAGACTGTTTGAGATCCATCAACTATGAGCGTGGTGTTTTCATTCCAAGGTTCAGCAATGCCAGAACCGGTCCAATAGTTGAAAATGGAATGAGGTCCAGGATTTGCCTGGAGAGAAATTTCTGTACCCCAAAGATAGGAACTATTAATGTCCGTAAAAGTACCATTTCCTAAAGAAAACTGAGATTCTGCGGTTATTATCGAATAGGTGGGGGATAAAGAGGTCTTGTATCGGTTTTCAGAGTCTTCAAAAATTGCACCTGTTTTCCAAGTCGATACTCCTTCAGTAATTTTGTAGTAATGATTTGATGGAATACTACTGCCATTGGGAAAACTTGGCCATAACCATTCTGATCCCGTAACTGTGTTGTAATTTGCTCCTCCTTTGGTTGGTTTATCATAGAATCTTATACAAATTGGAACACCGGTCGGAGGAGTGCTGGAAGTGATGGTAAATCCAGGAAAAAATTCAAACTCTTTTGGCTCAGTGGGGTATACCACTACATTGTCCTGGTTCAGTTCAAAGTTGGTTGTAAAAGCAAACATCCCATTACCAAATCCGTAACCTGAACTTGAATCCCCAACATGGGTATTGCTGGTTAGAGGAATCCAATCCCCAGCAAAGGGATTGATTGCTGAACCATTACTAAAGTAACCTAACTCAACTAAATCACCATCCCCATTACCTCTTACACCAGCATTTAATGGATTGTTTTCTATATCTTTTAAAAGTTCATACGAACCATCTTGTGTAGTCGTCGCCCAAACGATGGTAATTTTAGGATTTGCCTTGGTCTCAACAAGAAAGCCGAAAATTTGTAAGCAAGTAAAAATGAGAACCAGTCTATGAAGAAAAAAAGTAATGTTAAATTCTTCAATTAGAGAAAAATCTGGCTCGCCTTTGTAGAAGTTTTTTTTGAGACGGCGATGATCGTAAAACACGCTGATAAATTCAAGGCTCGCTTTAGCCAAGTTAAGAATCGAATTAAAGCATGCGTATGTAGTTGACACAAAGAGACTTAGTGCAAATTTAGTAAAAGAGCACAAAATGTAAATGTAATACGACAAAACCAAGCTATAAATCGATAGGGCTTTTATGTATTAATTTAAGTCCGAGAGCCTATATTTTGCAAGTAAATGTCTCCCTAATATTACTTGTTCAGTACTTATTGTTAATTTGAGTAAAATATTGTGATAATAAAAATTGACACAAAAGGCTAGATTGAGGAAAGTTAAAGGGTGTTAATCCCTTTCAAGCCTTTGCCCAGTATGAAAAAAACATATTTAGTTCTTTTATTATGTTTTTCTCATACTGCATGGGGTGTCAATTCCAGCACTGTCAATTGGGGTACACATTTTGGGCCGAGTTCTCAACTTTATGATTTTGTTGATTCCGATCCTTCCAGTGCACTCCTACTTAAGGCACTCAATGCAGACGGTACTTTGGGGTCTGCCCTAGACGATTCAGGTACCGGTAATTCCTATACTGGTGATTTGATCGAACTTGGATTTTTCGATACAGATGCAACGAATGATTCCAGTTATACTCCCAATGAAAGTTCAACCGATTTGTTTAAAGGTATTTGGACTCCGCTGACCTCCAAAACAAAAATCGGCAGAGATTGGAGTGGGTCCAACGATGTAGCAGCCGGTGAGTTTTATTTTTCCACAAAATTTCAACTCGATACAGGCAATGCTGGTAATTCGGTAAATAATTACTCGTTATCCAATATAGGAAATAACGCTCTCGATTATGATTATCTAGGCGATAATTCCAACAACCCCAACGAATATGAAAATCGATTAAATGCACTTACTAGCGGGACTAAGATCGGTATTCGTTTCCATGATGCTACAGCTGTGAGTAGTGGTTCTAGTCGCTACAACACAATTATGAATGCTAACTGGTCTTGGGGTAGTTGGGCAGGATTGGATATGTCACTGCATGCATCTGGTGGAAGTGTAGATACAAACCTCGAATTTGAATTTGATAATACCTATGCCAATACGGTAAATGTTTCTAAAGTCGGAACAGGGGACACCCAAATAACATCCAATGATTTTGTAACCACGGTAACTTATCATGACGGTTCAACCAATTTGGATGTATCTTCTGCAAGTCATGTGCTTAGCGGACTTACTGGAACAACCTCTACTGTCATCTATGGGGGAACAAATGGTCATGTTGTTACTTTAAATTCACAATCCGGAAATACTGGATCTGATGGTTTTGATTTTGCAGGAGATTTCTACAGAGCTGCATCTGGATCAGACTCCACCGATGTTACCATTGTGAAATCTGGAACGGGTGATCAAATCCTTAGTGGTAATCTAAATCTTGCGGACTCCACTGACAACGCCTCCGCTAGCGGGGGGCTCAATATTGATGCAGGAAAATTAATCCTCAAACCAGCATCTGGAAAAACGCAAACCGTTGAATATTTAACGGGAACGGCTTCTGGCACTGGCACTTTGGTGCTTGATAACACAGGAGTGGCTGCGAACACTATTGTAACTTTGGGCTTTGCCAATAACAGTTCGTCTGATTTCAATGGAACAGTTGTTCTAGATGGTACCGGCGGTACTTCGAAAATCGCGGTTTCTAGCGGTACTACCGATGACGACTATAATAATGAGCAAACAATCTCAGGAGTAATTTCTGAAAATGGGGGCACAAAGAAGCTTGTGAAGGATGGTGTAGGAAGGCTTGTGCTAGCTGGTGACAACTCCTTTACGGGTGGCGTGGACATTGACGATGGTACTTTGGTTATTGGCAATGATTCAAATAATGCGGATGCAGGTTCAGGAACAATTACAATAAACAAAGGAAAACTTGAAGTTCTCAGCGGCGATACTGTTGGCAATACAATCGCTGGAGGGTCGGGTAAAAGTATGATCGGTGGTGATGGTACCATCACTTCAGTAACTGTTGGTAGTGCAGCCGGTGAAATCGATGCAATTTCACCTGGTGAGGGTCATTCATCTTCCACATCATCCGCTGGATCTACTCAGCAAGTTGCTCGTAATGATTCTTTAGCAGATGCAATTGGCTCCCTTACCATAACTACTTTAAATCTTAATGACGGTGGTGTGTTTGACTGGGAGATAGGAGATTTTAGTGGATCAACTGCTGGTTCAGATTGGGATTTACTTAATGTTGGAACTTTAAATTTTGATCCATCCTCGAGTACCATGACTGTTAATATCCTTCCGCTTATTGCTGATGGATCGATGGGAGCCACACCCGGAGGAATGTGGTCAAACAAAACTGGCACAAGTGGATTTAAATTCTTGGATGTTACTACATGGGCTAATGCACCTGGATCTTCCCAAACCCTTACCTCTGGTTTTGATATTAATTCTAGTGCTTGGCTTTACCACAAAAGCGATCCATATGCTGATTGGAGTGTATATTATGATACGGGCACATCAGCATTTTATCTACAGTATTCAGCCGTTCCTGAGCCTTCCACATATATTATGGTAACTGGTTTACTAATGGTCCCTGGTATGTCTTATGTCCGCCGTTTTCGAAAAAGAAAATGTAACGAGACCGTTGAGGAGTAACCGCAGGTTTAAAACATTTAACTTCTAGCTGCTTTTTAGTCAGCAGTAAGGAGGAGCTTAGTCCTGTAGTTGTATCAATTCCTCGAGTGATGAGAAATGATCTGCCAATCCGCTTGGTCTTTCGAGCTCACCTATAACTTGGCGGAAAGTTTCTTTCTTTTGCAATTGTAACTGACGTACTCTTTCTTCGATCGTTCCCTGAGCAATCATGCGGTAAATAAAGGTGGGTTTTTCCCTGCCTAAACGATGTGCACGGTCAATTGCTTGTTCCTCCACTGCCGGGTTCCACCAAGGGTCCATAAGAAATACATAGTCTGCAGATTTTAATGTCACTCCCAGACCAGCCGCTTTAAGGGAGGCAAGCATTATTGCGGATTTTTCAGATGATTCAAAACGGTCAACTGGTTTTGAACGATCCCTGGTGGAACCGGTTAATTCAAGAATGTCTAACTCAGGAAGCTCCAATTTTATTCGTTTCTTAAGAAGCGATAGAAAAGTGGTAAATTGGCTGAAAACGAGAACTTTAGCACCTGAGCTTGATAAATCATGCAATTTTTCAATCAGTAAATCACTTTTTACTCCACAAGCTGGCAAATGTTCCCGACCTGGTAGTAAACCAAGATCACAACATGCCTGGCGTAAGCGTGTCAGCAGGGAGAATACATGAATTGAGGACTGTTTTATAGCTTCCCGCAAATTATTTCCATGTTCCTGTAATCCACCCTCAGCAAGAGCTTTGTAAGCCTTTCTTTGTTCGTCGTTGAGCGGGCATGGTAGTTCTGTTTCGAGCTTGGGAGGGAGTTCCGAAGCTACATCATTTTTCATTCTTCGAAGAACAAAAGGAGTTACCTGACGGCGGAGCAGTTGCAGGGTCTTGGCAGAATCTTCGATCAGTGATTTTTCCAGTTCTTTTCTTGCACCGAGGAGACCAGGCATTAAAAACCTGAAAATAGTCCATAAATCGAGAGCTGAATTTTCGATTGGAGTACCGGAAAGTGCAAGTCGATGACGAGCATCGATCGACAAGCAAGCTTGTGTGACTTTAGCTTTGGGATTCTTGATTAATTGAGCTTCATCAAGTACTGCATAGCGAAATTTAACATCATCTAATATTTGGCGATGTCGGCGCAATTGGGTGTAGCTTGCGATCCACAAGCATGCCTCTTCCGATTCGGCAAAGGTTTCTTCTTTACGGAGCACTTTCACCTTAAGTTTAGGGAAATGTTTGGCTGCTTCTTTTACCCAGACAGGAACAACCGAAGCCGGACAGGTGACGAGGTCTGGAAGTTCATCGGAATGAGTGGAACTAATCAAAGCAAGGGTCTGTACGGTTTTACCTAGGCCCATTTCATCCGCCAATAAAGAATGGCAACCGAGTTGGTGTAAGGCATGCAAATGAGCAACTCCCTGCATTTGGTAAGGTCGAAGGAATGAGAATTTCTTACCTACCCCATTGGTGCTCAATGACTTGATCGAGTCTCGCCAGTGCTCGAGCTTTCCATCTGCTCTTGTCTTTAGGTATTTCCGGGCAAATAATGAAAAAAGCATGTACCTTGGCCAGTGTGCCCGTTTGGCATCTCCACGGTTTCTTTGCCACCACTCAAAATCTTCTACTTGGTCTTGGTCCAGTTTAACCAATCCATATCCACGAATAAAGGTTGCTCCCTTTGTTGCTCTAGTTACGCGGCGAATGTGCTGAGTTCCTAGTCTCCTGCTACCAATGTGGAAGTTCTCTCGTAATATCATGCTTTCCTTGTCCCTGCTCCTCGCTTCAATTTCCCAACTTAAGGTCCGTTGACCTTGTTTGAGTAGGTGGGCATCCCCACCGTATTCAACGACAAAGGAATTTTCCCAGTTCTCGAGAGTTTCATCCGCAAGTTTAGCAACTTTTTTCCAATCTTTGAGAAGAAATTCACCAGCCTCTTTTTGAAATTGAAAGCCATATTTTCCTGCTTCTGCCACAAAGCGCATAAGAGCGGGACGATCACAATTTTCAATGCCGGAAGCCTCATTGGCGTAAACTGGTATGTTGTCAGTCTGATGACTTTCCCACTTCGGAATGGCACGCAATCCCTTTTGAGCAGAAACTTCCATGCGGATAAGCAGTTTTACTTTTAAGGACTTTTCATTGGTACAATCTTGTGAGATATCATTTTCCTCAGTTTCATCGTGATTTTCACTATATTCGGAGTCCTTCAATCCTTCGCCCAATAGAGGATTATCTTCCTGCAGTTCGGATATTAATTCTTCAATCTCGTACAATCCAGCTGTTGCGATAGCAATGCCTTCTTCTTCCTCCTCAATGGATGTACGAATTTCCGGACCTTTTCCATTCCATTCGACCACCGAGTAAGTTTCTTCGCGGTTAATTTTTCTAGTAATTACTGCCTGACTTTCTTGGATATCAATGGTGCTAAGATAGCCTTCCCGGTAAAATTGTTGTGCTCTTTTTAATTGTTCCGGGGAAAAGTAAGTTTCCCAATCTATTGAGCAGAGTCTTTTGAACCATGCATCCACGGCTTCTTGGGTAAAGGTTCTGGACGGTCCGTTAGAAATCATTAATCAGCCAATCTAAAAATTATCTTCATCAGGTTAGCGATGCGAAAATATTTAGGGCAAGTGGAAACCTTCAACATGGGGAGAAAGTTATCCACACCGAAAGCAATATTGTGGATTAGTTCTTTTCGATTTGCAGAGAAAACAAAAAAATCAGGGCATTTCAAGTGCCCACTTGTAAGCTTGAATGTATTGTTCGGCGGCATATTTCCATCCGCAATTTCTTGATAATGCATTCTTTCTCATGCGGGTAAATTTACGATTATTGGCAAAAACTTCCAATGCCTGCTGGACGGCATCCCAAAGTTCCTTTGCCGATGCATTCTTAAAAAGAAAACCATTGCAATTTTTTTCTCCCCTGGAAATGGGCAGGATTGTATCTGCTAGGCCACCGGTTTTTCTTGCTATGGGCAGAGAGCCGTATCGCATTGCGTACTGTTGGGCTAGTCCGCAGGGTTCAAAGCGACTGGGCATTAGGAAAAAGTCAGAACCTGCAAAAATTCTTCTAGCCAAGCCATCATCAAAGCCAATAAAGCATCCTATTCGATGAGGAAATGATACGGATAATTCGCGAATAGCTTGTTCTTCATGCGGATCTCCGCTTCCTAAAATGGCAAAGTTAGCATGTGATTCCGCCATTAATTGAGGCAGGAGTTCAATCAGTAAGTCTAGACCCTTCTGGTCATACAATCGGGAAACCACTCCAAAGAGTGGAGAGTCGATATCGGACTCCATATTTAATTCTTCTAATAACGCCTGTTTGCAGGCAAGTTTTCCACTTTTGGGTCGGCTTGGATTTATTGGTTTGACCAAAGAACTATCTTCCTGCGGATCCCAACTGGATTCATCGATCCCATTTAGAATGCCCATGAGATCAGCCCCGCGGTATTCCAAACTTGCTTCTAAGCCACATCCATACTCCTTGGTCCTGATTTCGGACGCATAGGTTGGACTAACCGTGGTAATTTTATCGGCATGCTGGATGCCTCCTTTGAGTAGATTGAGTAAACCATCCTTTTCAAAGCCATCCATTGCCCAGTTAGATTCGGGGAGTCCTGATGTCTTAAAATCTTCGTGCGAAAAAATTCCCTGATGTTGTAAATTATGTATTGTAAGAACAGTTCGTATCTTTGGCTGAACCGTTTTAGCTGAGGGGATCGCATTCACATAAGCACAAACGGGTGCCGCCATCCAGTCGTGGGCATGAATGATATCAGGTTGCCAACTGGTAACTGATTGAAGTTCCAGTGCCACTTGACTCAGGACAAATGCACGCTGAGCATTGTCCGGGAAATCTCCATGTTCGTCTGAGTATATACCATTCCGGTCATAGAACTCTGGTAAATCAATCATGTAGGCGGGCACATCACTGTTTCCTAATTTTGTTTGCCGAATTGATCCGGTGATTGATTTTTTTCTAATCTTTACAACAAAGTTTTTTTTAAGCGTTTTTGATTCGATACCTTTACACTCCCGGTGAAAGGGACAAATGATCCGCACATCAATTCCTAATTTTTTTAAAGCGAGCGGCAAGCTGCCCACTACATCTCCTAATCCGCCCGTGCGGACGAGTGGATTAACTTCAGGACTAACAAATAATACATTCATAAAAATAAAAGTAAGATCGTTGATGTATCATTGGAGAAATTTGGCAACGGGAAAGAGGAGAGTTCTGAACTTATTCCAAGCTTGCGGAACTATGGTCAAAGAGGATATTTTGGTGATTTGTGATTTATTTTATTTACCCCAATGATCCGAGGTTTTTATCTGCCCAAATTAATGGGTATTTTTCCTAACCTGTACCATTTAATTTTCATCAACTGGTATCATCATGCCTGACCGATCAATCGAATTTGAATCGGAGCGTCAATTTCACAAGCTCTATGGAGAAGATCCCGAAAATCTTTTAACTGCAGAAAAGGCTTTCGGGGTAAAGATCGTAGCCCGTGGAAACTTACTGCATATCCAAGGAGATGCTCCGAATCTCGACCGCTGCGAAAAGTTCTTTTCTTTGCTTGAATCTGCCAAGGGGCAGGGTTTTGTTCATGGAAAGTTCGATTTTTTAAGGTTTTTAGAAAAAGTAAATTCTGGGAAAAGTAAGGAACTGGAAGATTTATTGGCCAACCCTCTGTGTCTGCAGATTCGTAAAAAATCAGTAGTTCCTAGGAATCTGGGTCAAAGAAGGTTCTTAGATCTCATTCTCAAAAATGACATGGTTTTTGGAATTGGTCCGGCTGGTACAGGTAAGACATTTTTGGCGATGATTGCTGCTTTGCATGCTTTGTTAGAGGGACAAATCGAACGAATTGTGCTTGCCCGACCAGCAGTAGAGGCAGGGGAGGCACTCGGATTTTTACCTGGAGATTTGGAGGAAAAATTACTTCCCTATTTAAGACCACTCTACGATGCGATGGACGAAGTACTCGGACCGGTAGAAGCAAGAAAATTAGTCGAAACTGGAGTGGTGGAGATTGCACCACTTGCATACATGCGTGGAAGAACGCTTAGCAAGTGCTTTGCCTTGCTTGACGAAGCCCAAAACACCACGCGTTCCCAAATGATGATGTTTTTGACGAGATTGGGGGAGGGAAGTAAAATGGTGGTTACCGGAGACCTTACTCAAGTCGATCTTCCTCCTAAACAGGAGTCCGGTTTAAGGGAAGCGAAAAGAATACTTGGGGAAGTCAAAGGTCTGCATTTTCATGAGTTTAATCATGGTGATGTTGTCCGGCACCCACTAGTTAGCAGGATTATTTCTGCCTACCAAGAAGAGAATAAATCGAATAGATAGAGCGTTTTCCCGTTATACCTACTGATGAAAGAGGAAAAAAAAGAATCAATTCGCAAAAATACCCGCGTTGGTAGACGTCGACGGATTACTGAGCTTGATGAGATAAGCAAGCAAAACTTGGAAGGATTTTCGGGGTTTTGGGCAAATTGGGGAAAACACCTATTGCAGACCGTATTATTTGGCGTGACCATTGTTTTGATCTGTTTTGTCGGACAGGAACCCCCGGGGTTGAGAACATTGGGTGAAGTTGCTCCGGAAAATGTCTACAGCGACCGTTCCTTTAGCTACTTGAGTGAAGTTAGGAGACAGGAAGCTGAAGAATGGATAAGAAGTAGCACCCCTCGAGAATTTACCAGAGATTTTGTAGGAGAAGAAAATTTCGCCAAGGCAATGGTCAGAATACGAGAAGGTATGCTGGCGATTAGCGAAATGCCAGAGGAATCCAAGGAAAATGCCCTACAGTCACTAGCAGAAGAAATCCGGGTGAAATTTCAGGTTGTAATCTCTGAAGATCAAGCCCGTTCAATTTTAAAAACCACACTCATGAACGGGGAGGCATTTTTTATTTTGGGCAATAAATTGTTATCCCAGTTGCATCTTACCGGGGTGGTGAAATTCCCATCGGTTGATCAAAAGTTCCTCTCTGAATCCAATGCCAGTGCCCGAATAAAATCTCAACTTATTGATTTTGCCAACGGGCTCGAAATTTATGATGTCACAAAAAATCGTATTCCCTCGCCGGCACTCTTTCGAGAGTATCCTGATTTGTACGATTATTTGATCGAGCCTGAATCAAACAACTCCACGAATCTAAATAATCTTATTTCCGGGAATGAATATTTGGAACTCCGGGAATTTATCGAGATTGCGGATGAGAATGTGTCTTTTGCCGCACAGGAATTACGCAACGAAATTGCATCTGACTTGGGGGAATTTTTAAAGAAAGGATTGAGGCTACGGTCTATTGACAGAAAAGCAACAACACTGGCACAAGAGCGGGCAATTATGGATATGGAACCTACCGTAGTTTCGGTTCAGGAGGGGGATGTCATTTTACGAAGGGGAGAGAAGGTTACTGCGGTTGATCTGGAAAAATACCAGGAATTTCTGGACCTCGCCCTTGAAGATAGTGTTCTTCTTCCCAAACGGATCTTAGTGACCATTGTAACCCTTCTGTTTGCCTTGGTCTATGTTCGTCTCGTTTTGCCAAAGTTTTGGACAGATGGTCCACGGTCGAGCATTGTTGCTCTGACCATCTTGGCTAACCTTGGTATTTCGCGCTTTATTATGGAACTGGGCGAGACCGAGTTATTTGGAGCCAGTCCTATCCTGATCGGTCTATTGCCCTACCTACTCCCCATCGCATTTGCCCCAATGATAGTAATGATTACTGTGGGTCCACGCATGGCCACGCTGACTGCTATGATGACCTGTGTATTTCATGCGGCGATGCAGGACATTGGTATTGAAATGCTTGTTGGTTCGCTCTGTACCGCATTGGTGGGAGTGTATTTTTGTCGTGAAGTAAGGTTGCGGGGCAGCGTTCTAAAGGCTGGCACGATGGCCGGACTTACTGGAGGATTGGTCGCACTGGGGATTGGGTTTGCCTCGGGTAGTGGTTGGATGGTTCCGTTCAACCATGCATTGGCATCCTTTGTGGTCGCAGTCTTTACCGGTGCTCTTGTGCTGGGTGCTATGCCATTGATTGAAAAGGTTTTTAATGTTGCCACAGATGCGACTCTCTTTGAATTAACTGATTACAATCATCCGCTTTTGAGAAGAATGCAGGTGGATGCACCTGGAACATATCATCATAGCCTGATGGTGGCCAACCTGGCAGAGGATGCCGCCTTGGAGGTTAAAGCAAACCCAACGCTTTGTCGGGCATGTGCTCTCTTTCACGACATCGGAAAGATCGTTCAGCCCAATTATTTTACCGAAAATCAGGGCGATTTTGGTAATCCGCATAATCGGCAAAACCCAGCTATGAGTGCCCTAATTATTAAAAGCCATGTGAAAGAAGGATTGGAGATTGCCAGGGAGCACCGTCTGCCAAAGGTGATTCGTGATGTCATTAGGCAACATCACGGAACCACTTTGGTAAAATTCTTCTATTTTCAAGCAAAACAAAAATCCAAACAGGCAAATTTGCCTTATGGCGATGCCGAGCTGCATGAGCCTGATGAGTCTACTTACAGATACGATGGTCCCCGACCAAGGTTCAAGGAGAGTGCGATTATCTTTTTTGCAGATTCGGTGGAAGCGGCTGCCCGTTCGCTACCCAAAGTAACTCATCATAGCGTGGAAGAATTGCTTGATTCTATTTTTCAAGACCGTTTGGAAGACGGTCAGCTCGATGAGTGTCCCCTTACCTTGGAAGAGGTTGCCACCATCAAGAAAAGCTTTCTTAAGACCACTTTAAATATGCTTCATTCAAGGATTGAATATCCGGACGAAGATAAAGACTCCCGAAATCCATTTCCACGCAATGCGAGCTAACAGCGGGTGCTTACATCCAACGGTTGAAGTCGCCAACCAGTATCCGGCTCTTCGCTATGACCCAATAAAAATAAGAAAGTTTTTCGATACTATTTTTTCGCTATATCGGCACGATTTATCCGGGGAATTATCTGTGGTTTTTATGGACAGTGCATCTCACTCGAAACTTCATGGTAAATATTTACAGGACTTTCGACCCACCGATGTGATTACTTTTCCGGCCGACCGGGAAAATGAATTAGCGGGAGAGATTTGTGTGTCGGTTGACCAAGCTATCGAGGAGTCAAACCAACGAAACCAACCATTTGAGAATGAGCTTAGTTTGTATTTGGTTCATGGATGGTTACATCTGGTTGGGTTTGATGACTTGGACAAAATGGATCGTGAAATTATGCGACAGGAAGAGCAAAGAGTTATGGACTATTTGAAAAAACTCTCCGCACTGCCCGATTTTCGGCTCGCTCAATAGCAGGGCGATTTGTAACAAAAAAGAACCGTGTCACTTAAAAAAACCAGTTTATCGCGACGATTCCGCAATGCCTTTCTTACCGGATTGTTGGTCTTTCTTCCCTTGGGGACGACAATTTTTGTAACCGATTTTCTACTTGATTTATTTAAAGGACCGGCCATTCGATTAGCCTATCAACTCGGATTGAGCGAAGAAAATTCATTTTTCGGACTGGAAACATTACTGGCGGTTGCCGGATTGATAATCGGGGTGATTTTACTCACCGCATTGGGCTTTTTTTCCAAATATCTACTAGGTCGTGTTTTTATTAACCTGACTGAGCGGATTCTCGATAAAGTACCATTCATCAATGCAGTTTATCGTTCGGTCAAACAAATCGTGGAAACATTTGGCAAGGAGAACCGGGCAGTTTTTAAGGAAGTATGCCTTGTAGAATACCCCCGTAAGGATTGTTATGCCCTTGGCTTTATCACTGCAGATAGTTCTAAACATGTGACCGATAAGATCGATCGTAAGCTCACTTATGTTTTTGTTCCCACCACCCCAAACCCCACGAGTGGGTTTTTGCTCCTCGTTGGAGAGGAGGAAATTCATCGAATCGATGTTTCGGTGGGCGATGGTATGAAAATGTTGATATCTGGAGGAGCCGTGGTTCCTCCTGTTACCTAACCCTTCAGTAAATTTTGGCGGACCCGAAAGAATTGTCCGGTATTGTTCTTTCTCGAGACCCAGCCGGTGAGCGGTTTTTAAGGATTCGCATATTTGATCCAATTGCCGGGTTAAGGGTATCGTTATTCGGTCTGCCGGGAAAGCGTAGGCAAAAGACTTCTCCTCCCGATCTGTTTGATGAGGTGGAGTGTATAATAAGTCCTCCTAAAACCGATTTCTGCATTCCCTTTGTGGAAGATTTTCGAACCATAAAATCATACCGTGAATTAGCGACTAAACCAAAAGCCTTTATTATCGCATCGGAAATTGCACGATTTTACCTAAACAATGGTTCCCACCTGCTCGATCCTGGTCCTCGGTTGGAATTATTACATTCTTCGCTCAGCTCTTTTCAAAGAACTGAGTTTCCCCAAGTGATTTTGTTGAAATTATATTACCGTTTTGCTCGAGATGAAGGATTGCCAGTTCGGGAATCTTGGCTGACCAGTCTACCAAAGAGTCTACTTGAGGTAACTCAGGAGATGTTGAGATTGCCAGTTGATCAGGTTACTGTTTGTCCCGGTAAAATGTGTGAAGTTTTAGAAAGCCTAAAAAATTGGATGAATGCGGAAACAGAACTACGGGTTGAATGATCTAAAAGTAATAGTTCTCAGCCCTTGCCAACCTTACTTACTTTAATTTAATTTAGTCTGCATAAGTATGGGAGTGAGTAAGAAAAATTCCGAAGTTCGGACCAAAGGAAAAGGTACTTATGAGATTACCGATTTGATAGAAAAGGGTTTGCTAGAGTCAGGTTTCTCCGAGGGTATAGTGAGTGTTTTTGTGCAACATACTAGTTGTAGTTTAGTCATTATGGAAAATGCGGATCCATCTGCCCGGGTTGATTTAGAAAGGTTTATGGAGGAATTAGTGCCTGAAGATTACCCTTATTTCATTCATACACACGAGGGTCCAGATGACATGCCTTCCCATGTAAAAATGGCACTTACTCGAACAAGTGAACAAATTCCTTTCACCAATGGGCGTTTACAACTTGGAACATGGCAGGGAGTGTTTTTATGGGAGCACAGAAACTCCGCACATAGCCGTCGGATAATCTTTTCATACTTGGGAGAATGAAGACCTTTTTTTCATTGGTTCCTTTTTCTATACTTTTGGCTTGGGTGCAGATGGGGTGTTCTCCTGCTGGGAGTATTATTGTGGAAAGCGATGATCCAGCTTTTGATCGTGGGAAATCCTACCTCAAAGTGGGTCGGGATCAAGAGGCGCTTGATGCCTTTTTATCAGTTACCAGAAGGGTTACCCAGGCACCAAAATCGCATTTGGAAGCTGGGCGGTTATTGCTCACCTTAGCAGACCGGAAAGACCCGGTCGCAGCGATTTATCATTTTCGTAGGTTCTTATTGCTTCAGCCCAACGCCCGAGAATCAGAAATGGTCGAGCAATTGATTGTTACTGCAGAGCGGGAAATTATCCGGAAATTGCCCGGTGAGCCTTACGGAAATTACCTCGAAAGCATAGAACTGAAAGAAGAGAATGATCGCTTGGTTAGAGAAGTCGCAGATTTGCGAGCCAGGCTCGGGTCCCCCTTGTTTCCTGCAGTGCCCTTACCAGAAAACCTGAGTACCGAACCTCAAAGAATGGTAAAAACTTCATCACCTGTTCAGGAATCATCGGTTCCGCCAACCTATGTGGTGCAACCCGGAGACAGTTTATATGCAATCAGTCAAAAAATATATGGAGATGCATCGCATATAGATTCGATTTACTTAGCCAATCGGGATATCCTAAAAAGTAAAAATAGCTTAAAGGTCGGACAAACACTCCGCTTGCCTCCCGAGCTCTAAGATAGCCGGTTTGGCTAGTGGTATATTATGGCCTATTTTGATAACAATTCCACCACCAAGCCGCTTGCGGACGTGCTGGTTGCGATGCAGGATGCATCCGCAAAAAACTGGGCGAACCCTTCATCTCCTCACCGTTCTGGGGGTCATGTACGTGCCCTGATCGAACGGGCCAGAGAAGAAATCGCCCAAACTTTGGATGTTGAACCCAAACAATTGACCTTCACTTCGGGAGCAACTGAATCCAATAATGCGGTAATCTCTTCTATCGCGAAAAGACAAGATGGGAGCAGCAATAACATACTTTTATCTTCTATTGAACATCCGAGTGTTTTGGAAACTGCCAAATTTCACTTTTCTGAAAAGATTCGCACATTTCCGGTAAATTCAGACGGGGTTGTGCAAATTGAAGACCTTATTGAATTAATCGATCAAAAAGTACCCCATTTGGTTGCTCTGATGGCCGTTCATAATGAGACAGGAGTGGTACAACCTTGGCAAGAGGTGGCTCAGGTTTGTAGAGACCGGGGCGTTTGGTTTCATTGTGATGCCACTCAATGGATAGGAAAATTAGACCCAGCCGGTTTAAGTTCCTGCTCTAGCTTTTCCTTTTCCGCTCATAAATTTGGAGGGCCCAAAGGGGTGGGGGCACTGGTTTCTAATAAACCGATTAGTTGGGTAAAGGGTGGTGGGCAAGAAAGGGAGACCCGGGGAGGGACCGAAAATTTTCCAGGTATAGAAGGTATGAGGGTTGCCTGGCTACATCACTGCTGCTCTGGGTATTCTTTTGATTTAGAAGAAAGTTGGAGGGATGCATTTGAAGAACAGATAAATTATCAATTTACCGGTTTAAAAATAATTGGAAGAAAAGCTAAAAGGCTCTGGAATACCTCTCTTTTATGCCTGCCTGAATTTAATAATTTAGACTGGGTTAGCAGGCTCGATAAGTTGGGTCATGTTGTCTCCACCGGGTCGGCCTGCTCAACTGCACGTGATCAACCATCCACCTTGTCTGG
>OMJS01000091.1 GCA_900299365.1 Opitutales bacterium | reverse complement strand
TGTCATCCATTCCCCGATTAAGAAGTTCACCCAAGCTTCGAGTAAGACCTCTGCGACGATTACCAAGAGCAGCGGTCTTCCTTGATTTTTCTTCAGCACTCAAACTCGCATCATTGTTAACCTTACGCTGTTCTTCATTAATCCACTGGCCTACCAAGCGAGAGTATTCACCAAACTCAGTTGATTCATTATTTTTGGGTTGGTGGGCACCGTAGGTGTATGCAGCCATTTCATAAAATTGCTTCTGCGTCCAACGGTCAAAGGGATGGTCATGGCATTGTGCGCACTCTAAGCTGGTGCCAAGGAAAACGCGAACCGTGTTTGACATGCTGTCTAATCCCATACCAATGTCGCGATAAAAGTAACCAACGGCACCATTACCCCTGCCCCATAAAGGACCGGTTGCTGCAAGCATATCATGAACGAAAAGGTTGTAGGGCTTATTTTCTGAAATTGATTGTTGTATGTATCTAACGAAAGGAATTCCATCAGCTCCTCTATCAACTCTTCCTGTTGCACGGAGTATATCCGCCCAATAGATAAACCAATTGTGAGTATAACCCTTAGATGCCAAAAGCTTGTCAATCAGTTTCCCGCGTGCAGATGAATTTCGATTGGACATAAACTCCTCTGTTTCGGAAACCGTGGGGATTCTACCGATTATTTTAAGATAAGCCCGTCTTAGGAAAGCTTCGTCAGTAACTTCTTTGTTGGGTCGCTGCCGGTAGGATTTAAGCCTACGATCGATCTTTTGATCAATAGAATCTGAAAAAGTCCTAAGCGTACGATGATCAAGAGGTTTTTTAAACTTTGGAAGAGCATCGTGATTGGGCGGGAAGTTGTTTTTAACAAATGCTTGGTCGTCTTCTGTGAAGATATCAAGTTTGATGCGGAAAAGTTGCAAGTCGCTGGTTCTTTTCAGGAGAACATCACCATCCTCGAAATACTTAACCACAGATCCGCGAATAACCTGACCGTTCTTTGACCTAAAATCTCTATCAGTTACGGAATAGGTCGCGATAGATGTAAGGAAGAAAGATATACTAAATAAGAGCAATCTAATCATATATTTAAATGACCACCAGAATCAGGTTATTGCAAACTAAAAACTTAACAAAATCATAAATAAATAAATAAAGATTGAGAGGTTTTTTCGCCAAAATTTATTTATTTGAAGGAAGCGATTTGCCAAAACCTCACATGCACTATTTAAAATCTCAGAAAATAGTGCTTTCTTACTTTTACAGATTACGACTCAAGTGGGGTTGGTGCTGGATGTATTCAGTTATTTTTTTGTCCATATTATGCTTTTCAGTTTTTAACGGATGTTCAAGCGATAGTGATATTGAACAATCTGCCGAATTAAAGGAAATTGGAGATCCTGCTATTAGGGACGAATACATGGGTGCATCTGTTTGTGCGGAATGTCATATGGAGTCTCATGAAAAATGGAGAAAATCTCACCATTTTCACGCAATGGAACTCCCCACTGAGAAAACTGTCCGGGCAGATTTTAACAATTCCAGTTTCGAAAACTTCGGGGTTACGACCAAATTTTATCAGGAAGATGGCAAGTATATGGTGGAAACAGAGAATGAAACAGGTGATATGCAGTCCTTCGAAGTTGCTTACACATTTGGATGGGAGCCTCTACAGCAATACCTTGTAAAGTTTCCAGACGGCAGGTTGCAGGTCCTTCCAACATGTTGGGATGTGGAAAAGAAAGAGTGGTATCATATTTATCCAGACGAAAAAATATCTCACGATGATCCTCTTTTTTGGACACGTTCCTTACAAAATTGGGATCATATGTGTGCAGATTGCCACTCAACCAACCTTCACAAGGAATTCGACTTTTCTACCCAGACTTTCGCAACAAAGTATTCAGAAATCAATGTAGCTTGCGAATCCTGTCATGGTCCAGGTAGAGAGCATGTTGAGCATGCACGCTCGGGATCGGGATGGGAGGGAGTGGCAGATTATGCCTTGGTTGATGTAAATTCAACAAATGTAGCTCAGATTGAATCTTGTGCCAAATGCCATGCTCGAAGGTCTTCGGTTCATCCGTATCATCATGCTGGTAGCAAATTTCTCGATCATTTTCTTCCAGAAGTTACTCAACCGTGGTCGCCGGAAATGCAGACGCCTACCTATCATGTGGATGGTCAAATTGATGATGAGGTCTATGTGTACGGATCATACATTCAGAGTAAAATGTTTCATCAGGGTGTGAAATGTACCGATTGTCATGACGCTCACACGACCAAATTGTATCATTACGATAATCAACTCTGCACCCGCTGCCATGCTCCGGATGATAAAAATCCGGCGGGGTATGATAACCCGGGTCATCATTTTCATGAAATGGGCACACCTGGGGCCAGTTGCGTAGAGTGTCATATGCCACACAAAAATTATATGGTTATAGATGACCGTCGGGATCATAGCATACGGATTCCTCGTCCTGATCTTTCCGCCAAGTTTGGCCACCCCAATGCCTGCAATAATTGTCATTCCGATAAATCATTTGAGTGGGCCGCTAATGCTATTGAGCGAGTGAAGGGAACTAGTCGTCCAAAAGAAGTCCGTCACCCTGCTGCCTTTCATCGTTTCCGTGCAGGCGGGGCGGATGCGGAAGATTTGCTTATTCAGGCAAGTGCCGATTCAACAGCTCCCGCCTTTACCCAATCGGGAGCTTTACTCGCTCTACGTTCTTTTATAAGTGAGGCTTCAACTGCTGAGGCAATTAGGCAATTAGAGTCCAATGAATCTATTGTTCGTGTGGCAGCATTGTCTAAATTGGAGCAATTGCCCAATGCACAAAAGTTCGATTATGCGATAAATTTGCTCGAAGATGAGGTGCGTGCAGTTAGAACGGAAGCAGCCCGCATTTTAAGTCCTGTTTCAGACTCCTTTTTTTCCAATTCTCAGCGAGCAAGGTTTGATGAAGTGTATGAAGAATTAAAAGCTAGGTACACCAGTAACTTGGATCGGGCGGAGTCTCATCTGTCTCTGGGGATTTTATCGGAAAATCAAAGTAACTTAATTGAGGCAGAGAGGCACTACAGAAATGCCATTATTAGGGACGATCTCTTTGTCCCTGCTCGAATGAACTTAGCTACCATGTTAAGTAGGCAGGGAAGGAATTCAGAAGC
Organism: Opitutales bacterium; assembly: GCA_900299365.1. Lineage (GTDB taxonomy): Bacteria > Verrucomicrobiota > Verrucomicrobiia > Opitutales > Seribacteraceae > Chordibacter. Next base: position 1,807 of record OMJS01000091.1, on the reverse strand, counting down.
AGAAAACCTACTTCGCGATGCCGTTCGTATTCAGCCAACTTGGGGGCAGGTTCATTATTCCCTTGGTCTATTATTAGCTGAAGATTCGGGCCGTTTACCTGAAGCCATTCGTTCTCTTGAGCGGGCAGCGGGATATTGGCCAGAAAACCCAAGAGTAAGTTTTAACTTAGGCATTGCCTATTGGCAAAATAACCGAGTGGAGGATGCCGTGCGATCATTTGAGCAATGTATTAGAAGTCAGCCAGATAATCCCGAGTTTAGGCAACGAGTGAGTGAAATTCTTGCCCAAAACGGCAGGTGGTCTGAGGCATTGCCTCATCTTCGGCATTTGAATTTACTTTTGCCAGGTCGTTCTGATTTGGAAGCCTTTATTAAACAGGCTGAGCAATATGCAGACTAGCAAAAAAACCTCCCCTGGTGGACGAACCTAAACCGAGGGGAGGAGCCTTTTTGAACTGATGAACCCGCAAATATGCGGGAACTTATAGCTTATACTTTCAACATCTTCCTATTAATTAATAAAAGTCAAAAAATATCTTAAATATTTCTAATGAAATATATTAGTATTATTAATTTTTAGATTTTTATGATAATTTTTAACGGCAGATGCAATGATATTGCAAAAGAGATTGATTTGTAATATTGAGTTGGATTGATGAAGAATCACCAAATATCATCAGAGTATAGCCATATTACTTGGTTGGATCGCTTGGGCGTTGGTATGGCTTTAGTTTGTGCGGTACATTGCCTTTTAACACCAGTGCTAATTGTTGCTCTGCCCATAATCGCGACTTCCTTTTGGGTAGATGAAGAGTTCCATTTTTGGATGCTCTCATTGGTCGTACCTTTAACTGCCTTTTCCTTTTTTGTGGGATGTCGGAAGCATCACGATGTTATATTAGTCATACTTGCAATCATTGGGATTGGATTGCTCTTTTGTGGGGTAATCTTTGGATGCTCATCCTGCCACAGTGGCCATTACTTACCTTCTTTTTCAGATTTCAAAGATTTCCCCCATGGATTTGAGTCGGTTTTTACCACTCTCGGTGGTTTCTTTTTGGTCTTTGCTCATGTTCGAAATTTTCGTCTTTGCCGAAAATCAAGCTGCGAGCATCAGCACTAACTTGTTCAATATTCAATCTCTTCCTCCAGCCAATCATTTTATTTCCCATTTCTCGGAAATTTGAGAAGACCTATATACCCTTTCCACGGCTTCCTATCACCAAACCCCACAGCACCCCTTCTAGAGCATATTCGGATTAGGTAGAGCAAGTTTAGTAAAACTTGATCAAGCTCGGTCAGAGTGAATTTGTGGCATTAATAATTTATACATCAATTTATACACGAACAGTGTTGGCGTACATATAAATTAGCGCAGAGTAATCAATTTCACATTGAAATTAACAAGAAGGGCAATCTGTATAAATCCCAGTAATTAAGAGGATTTAAGGTAGAAAGAAGTGGAGCCACCTGTCAGGGTCGAACTGACGACATCCTCATTACAAGTGAGGCGCTCTACCAACTGAGCTAAGGTGGCGTCCTAAAAAATGACAATAGCTAAATTCGATTGAAAATCAAATTTATTGTACTGTGAAATTTAATGATTGAGGGGTTTGTGTGTATTTACCGCAATCGAGTCGTGTACAGCTTGTTGGATAGGTCGGTTTGGAGAAATATTTGCCTTCTGGCTTATTACCCAAGCCGTTTTTAATAACTGTGCTTGTATTAAGCGGTCGACTTCTATCCAGCAAGTTTCTTCAATATCCTTTGTATAAATGGCTTTTCGGTCTACTGTATTCAAGTGTGT
>OMJS01000090.1 GCA_900299365.1 Opitutales bacterium | reverse complement strand
GTTAGCAGGCTCGATAAGTTGGGTCATGTTGTCTCCACCGGGTCGGCCTGCTCAACTGCACGTGATCAACCATCCACCTTGTCTGGAGCAATCGGATTGAATGGAGCAGAAAGTCGTCGCTTAGTCAGAGTCAGTGCATCTACGGCAACCTCCAAAGGAGATTGGCAAAGTTTGGGGGATGCTTTCCAAGAGGCCTACATTGGATTGCAAACCGAGCGGAAGAATGATGGAGTGATTTCACTTTAAGGAAAATTATTCATTCCAGTGCGCCTCCTAGGAATCAATCTGCAGAATTTTCGTAATCTTAGCACTGTAAGCTTGGAGTTTTCGACCGACCGAGTATTTTTTCTTGGTTCCAATGGTCAGGGAAAATCAAACCTTCTTGAGGCAATTGGTTTGTGCTCCACTCTTCGTTCATTCCGCGGATCTTCAGTTGAGTCGATTGTAAAGGAAGATCAAACAGAAGCGAAAATTTTTGCCCGCTTTTTGGACGATGATGAAACAGAAAGAGAAGTTCTGGTAAGCTTTGGTAAGAAGGGTTCAAAATTGGTTCATATAGACGGAGAATCAGTTAAAAGACTGAGTGAGTTACTAGGCCAATTTCCCACAGTTTGTCTATCATCCAGGGATTTTCGATTAGTTAGGGAAAGCCCATCGGACCGTAGAAAATGGATGGACCTACTTCTATCCTCAACCTCATCCAAATATTTGCGGGCTTTGCAGGGATATTACAAATCGATGAAAGAAAGAAATTTGCTTCTCAAAAAAGGGGCAAAGGATGTGGAACTGCAAGCATTCGAGCATACCCTAGCCTCATTTGCCCATACCCTTCATCAAATCCGGGCAAATCTATTTCCTTTAATTAATAATACCTTCGAGCAGTCATACGCTCGGTTGAGCGATGATTCGGAAAAGGCGAAACTTTCCTACCGGCCCGATTGTCAGCCAGAAGACCTTGATGACTGGAGAGAACTCTTTGACAAGGAAAGGGGAAGAGACCGGCAAATTGGATCTACCCGCAAAGGACCTCACCGGGACGATTTTTCTCTCCTTCTGGATGGTCGTGATGCTCGGCACTATGGTTCAGAAGGTCAGCAAAAAGGGATTGTTCTTTCCCTGCGTCTTGCTGAGTTTATCTACCTAAAAGAGCAACTTTCTATCATTCCCATCCTTCTTGCCGATGATGTTTTGGGAGAGTTAGATTCCAACCGCCGCAAGAATTTTCGCAAACTTTTGCCTCCCGTTTCACAAACATTCGCCACGGGTACCTCCTATCCCTCGATCGAGGATGAAGAGGTATGGGAAACCTTTACCGTCAGTGCTGGCTTATTTGAACCCCTCGGGCCGAAAACAATTGAATGAGTGAATTAACCTTCATTCATTGGGTAGTGCTCATAATTGGAGCATTCATTATGGGCTTAAGTAAAGGAGGGATTCCAGGTGCGGGTAATTTAACCGTAGCCCTGTTTGCATTGGTATTGGAGGATGCCATGGGGGCTGCTGGTATTGCCCTGTCAGTTGGTTTACTTCTGCCTGTCCTCATTTCGGCAGATTTGGCATCCACAATTATATACAGGAAACATGTTGAATGGTCCCATGTCCGTCGCTTGTTACCTTATTTTCTTATTGGGGTAATCGCGGGCTGGTGGGCATTTGATTTCTTTAAACCGTTGGAACGAGCGAATGCCCTCAAAGTACTGATTGGAGTCATTCTTTTGGGAATCACTGCTTTGAGGTTTCTAACGCAATTGATTTCTAGGAATAAAGAAAAAGATTCTGTCCATATTCCCCTCTATTATGGCCCACCACTTGGTATTTTGGGCGGGGTGGCTACGATGCTGGCAAATGCGGCTGGTCCACTCGCTCAATTTTATTTATTGGCCATGAGACTTCCAAAGTATGCATTTATTGGGACATCTGCCTGGCTTTTTCTCATCGTGAACCTTAGTAAAGTTCCCTTAATGCACGATCTTGGTATTTTGAATCGAGAAATTTTCTTTGTCAGTTCATGGTTATTCATTCCTGCAATTATTGGTGCATTGATCGCACCCAAAATCGTACGATATATTCGACAAGACTGGTTTGAAGTTATGATTTGGTTCTTTATCGTGGTCGCTGGTTTGCGCATGATAATTTAACAAGAGAGTGAATAAATCCTCCCGAAAATTATGGGCCAAGCACTTGGCTGGAAAATCTTCAAAATTAAAGCCATCAGTAGACGCAAAGGCTTTGCTCAAGAAGGAACCTTTTAGTGGTCGCATACTTGGCATTGATCCGAGTTTGCGTGGATGTGGTCTTGCCATTCTGGAGTGCGAGGGAAGGGCTTACCGGTTACTTCATTCTGAGACTCTTAAATTAGGGTCAAATGTATCTTCTATTACTTGCTTAGGAAAGATTCATGAGTTGGTTGCTCATTTGTTGGATCTTTGGCAACCGCGGCATGTTTCGTGTGAAGAAACCATATATGTTCAAAATTTTAAAACCGCTCAAATTATGGGTTCTGCCAGAGGAGCCGCCCTCTCAGCAGCTGCCATTCGGGAAGTTCCGGTATTTGAATATGCTCCTCTACGAGTGAAACAGGCAGTGGTTGGGTTTGGCCGGGCCAGCAAGGAACAAATGTCACAAACCCTTGCCCAAATGCTTGGCCTTCCTCAGGCCTTACCATTTGACCAGGCAGATGCCCTTGCTATTGCTCTTTGTCATGCCCTAACATGGTTGCCTGAGTAAACAATTTTTTAGTTATTTGTTTTTTTAAATGGGTCGAATTAGTTTGAGCCATTTTATCGATATTGGCATAAGAAGAAATTACACGATTTGCTCTAAGTTCTTCTCTGAATCTCCTTTCAAATGCAAATCTTCGGTTCAATCATTCTCTTCTAGTCATGTCAGAAATTCAGGAAAACACCGAGGTTATCCATCGAATAGACCCTGATACCACTGGTGAATCAGCGGCCCAATTTGATGAACTCGTTCGTTTGCTCGAGTCTGGTTCTGATAAGGAACTGGAGACTCACCTAGAGAGGTTTCACCATTCTGATTTGGCAGATGCTTTTGGGCTGCTTGATCGCTCGCTTCGCAAACGCCTAATAGAATTGCTCAAAACAGAACTCGATCCTGATTTGCTTTTCGAACTCGAAGATCATTTGCGCAAAGAGGTGACCGATAGTCTGACTCCCGCGGAAGTCGCAGAAGTTATCACCGAAATGGAGTCGGATGAGGCGGTCCAAGTTCTCGAGGATATGGAAGAGGAGGAGCGGGCTGAGGTACTAAGTTCGGTTCCTCGGGAAGAGCGTGAAGATATAGAAGTGGGGCTGGCCTTTCCGGAGGATAGTGCCGGCAGGCGAATGCAAACTGATGTAGTTTCGGTGGGAACTAATTGGACAGTCGGACAGACAATTGACTTCTTGCGTGAAGAGAGTGATCTCCCCGAAGAATTTTTGGACTTGTTTGTGGTCGATGAAAAAGGCTGTCCGGTTGGGATTATTTCGCTCTCCCGAATTCTTCGCTCTCCAAGAAATACTTTAATGCGGGAAATTGCCGATGAAACTCAAGTGCTCATTCCTGCCGAGACTTTACAGGAGGAAGTGGCTCTTCTTTTTGAGAAATACGATCTTACCACGGCCGGAGTGGTCGACCAAGGGGGGAAACTACTCGGTATGATAACGGTCGATGATGTAATGGAAGTTGCCCGGGAAGAATTTGAAGAAGATATTTTACTCCTCGGTGGGGTGGGGGAGGAAACTATGGACGACAGCGTACTCCAGTCCTCTGTCAAACGATTTGCCTGGTTGTTGGTCAATTTGGTAACCGCTGCCCTTGCATCTGTGGTAATAAGTATGTTTGATGCAACAATCGAGCAAATGGTCGCGCTTGCCGTACTTATGCCGATTGTTGCTTCGATGGGAGGAAATGCAGGGACTCAGACGCTTACCATTACTGTGCGAGCATTGGCGACCAAAGAGTTAACCTCTTATAATACGATGCGGGCGATTCGTAAGGAATTGTTGGTGGGTGTGTTGAATGGTCTTCTCTTTGCATGCCTTGCTGGGCTGGCGACCATATTTATCTTTGGTGATTATGGAGAGTCCTCTCTTCTTCTCGGAGGAATTATTGCCGGGGCCATGGTTATCAATATGATCGTTGCCGGGCTTTCTGGAATCATTCTTCCTATCATGCTTGACCGTGCTGGGGTCGACCCGGCGGTTGCTTCTGGAGTATTTGTAACCACCGTAACCGATGTGGTCGGATTCTTTGCTTTCCTAGGATTGGCTTCCCTGATTTTACTTTAGAGAAACTAAGCTTTTTAAAACCTTTAAAATTAATTCTTTGGTCCAAAGCCTTCTGGCCAATTCCACGATGAGCTATTCCAAAAGAGACCAAAATCATTTTATAAATCTGGATAGTAAGTGGAGAGTCAAACATTCGATCTTGTAAAAATTGTATCCTTGCTCTGGTAATAGTATACTGAGATGTCCAAACCGACTGGTTTGCATACCAACGCATTTGATTTTGAAGTTTTTCCAATAAAGAAATTGCGACCATAGGGATTTTGATCATTCCTTACTCATTTTTTTTGTTGTCGAGGAGCCTTAAGTCGATCACCTCGTCAATTTTGTCTGCATAGAAAAGCAAATGATAATCTAGCGACTACAACTCTATCTCTAAAACCGTCTAAAGTTACAAAGTTATGGAGTATAAATAAAGTCTCTTTGCGTACTTATTTAAAAAAATTAAAATATATTTTGACCTAGATATTTAATTAGTTTAAATATATAAATATAATCAAATATTTAAACTATGATAAATACTATCTTTTCCCTTTTT
>OMJS01000089.1 GCA_900299365.1 Opitutales bacterium | reverse complement strand
TTTGCCAATCGGTCCAGATTGGGCGTCTGTATAACAGGGTTTCCAGTGCAACCCAGATCGCCGTATCCCTGATCATCGGTAATTACAAAAACAACATTGGGTTGCTTTTCTTTGAGGGCCGCACCCGTCAGGGTAAGCAAACCAAAGCAGATGAAAGGTACGAATTTAAAAATTGTCTTCATTGATGTCTTATTACTATGGGGCTTGGAACCTGACCATAAAGAAATTCAGGTTTCACAGACATTCCTGATCAGGCTTGGTCTTGAACCATTGAGCAATTAAGAATAGAATTTTATCTCATGAATATTCGATTACCTTTCTCTTTAGCTCTTATCCTTTTGTGGACTGGATGCTCTGAGCATGTGCACGACGAGAACTGCCAATCCAATGAGGGTTATCATGTGCATTCACCCCTTATGGGAGGAGAACTTATTGCTGTTGGTGAGCATGGTAGTGGTTATAATTTGGAAGTAATAATCGATGAATTGGATCGTTTATCCATATACATTCTCGATGCTCACGCCGAAGGCTTTGTACGAATTAGCCAGCCCACCCTGGAAGTTTTAATTAATGAAAATAATAAAAGCATGGTACTTAAACTTGATGCAGTAGCAGATTCTGCCACCGGAGAAACCGTGGGAGATACATCTCATTTTCGCAGCTCAAGTTCCATTCAGGCAACCACGCCTTTCGAAGGAAACATCAAGTCTTTGGCAATCGGTTCCCGCAAATACAACCAAACAAAAATTTCATACCCTGGAACTAAAGAGCAATAAGACTATGAGCATCGAAGAAAAGCGTGATCAATTAGTAGAGGAACTCATACCCTTTGAAGATCATCTCGAAAGATTTGCCTATGTTATCGAGCGAGCAAAGGATGCTCCCGGACTCGAGCAGGAATACAAGATCGATACTTTTTTGATCAAAGGCTGTGTTTCCCAGCTTTGGATTTTCCCAAAGTTTGAGGACGGTAAATGTTTCTTTCAGGCAGATTCAGATGCATCCATTACTAAGGGTACTGCCACTCTTCTCTGCGAGCTTTACAGTGGAGAAATTCCTCAGGATGTGATCGATTTGGAGCCAGACTTTTTATCCGAGGTAGGAATAACTCAGCATCTTTCACCCAACCGGCGTAATGGACTTACTGGAGTCCGTGACAAAATAAAATCCTATGCCCAGCACTGCCTCGGCATAACTGAGAAATCTTAGGGGAATTTTTTATTGGCCGCCCAGGGCATCAATTCCGCTGGCAGGGCCTCAATATGAGCCAGTACATTATTTCCCTGATGTTTTAATTTGATCGCGTTAAGAAAGGACAACGGCAGGAGCGGTTTCGTCCTGGGGTCGCGCATTTGCTCCCTCAATACATTCAACTGTACCATTCCTAGTGATGCCTGTGCAACGCTCCATATTGACTGTGCAGATTCGACATCCTGACAACTTATAACCAAATCTAAATGTGCCCGTCCTCCATATAATTTTGCTCCCCCCGATACTTCTTTTATTTGATACATCGCCTGGCCAAGACTAGTGGCAAGTGGGCCGAGAGGGCCATTGGGATCGGACAGTTTACTGCTTTCCATTTGCTTGAGTAGTTGACCATCCAAGGGCACTGAGAAGGAAGCAAAATCATCGCTCTGTAAACTAGGGGACACTGCCGCTTCCTTATTTTCGTTTTCAAAAAACCCCAGCACGCTTTTTCTGGAACCTAGGGCAAATGTGGTGGTTCCTTTGTCCACTTTCATTCCCAGAGTGATTTTTATTTCATCAATTACGCTTTTTGGAAATGTTTTATCCAATGCATTCACTGGGATAGAAAAGAGAGTGGTTTCTCCGATCTTTTCTGATTTCTCCATCTCGGCATAATCTTTCTTTTTGATCCGGGGTCTTGTAGCCATCTCATCAATTTTGTCCGGTTCAATCCGGGCATCCTTGCGAAAGCGTTCAATATCGGATTTTCTAAATGCCGGCCCGGATGCCCAACGGTCAAATTTTTCGAAAAATGTGTCCGGGGACACCTCTCCTTTTGATCTTAGAATAAAGGTTAAAGAAGAGTCGCTTAAAGCCTGATAATTACCTGAAGTGGAAACCGGGAAATTTACCATGGTTTCCAAAAAGTTCCCCACAATAAAAGAGACCTCACTCGTTTTATTGAGTTGCACGCCCATCTCCTTTTGCAAATCCACTAGGTGATGGTCATTCATTATAGTGGTGTAGCCAAAGCCGATTAGACCATAGGTATTGAGTACCTCTTGAAAATATGGGCTTCCCAGAACCTGATCAGGCTTTACAGAAAAAACCGCAGCTTTCTCATCAGGTTTCCAACTGGCGAATACCGATATCCAAGAAAAACATCCAATGAACCAGATGGATAAATTTTTCATTATAAATACTAAAGATCGAAGTTCGATCGGATCGCTTCGATGGTGAAGTTCAATTTCTCCAGGCATACCCGGCGGGCATCGTAAGCATGCTGACCGTCCTCAGGACAACCGTGTGGGGACACCCAGCCCATTCCTTTTTCCTCATGTAAATGGTGAACCCGTTCTAGCCAAAGATGAATTTTCTCAAGGTTGGCAAGGATACGATTGCCATCCTTTGGCTCTTCCAGTGGGCGACTGTAAGGAACCCGTTGCGTGGACTCGCCATTCTCATCCTTATACTCCTCCCACTCTACCTCAGCAGTTTGACAGGTTTCCCAAAAGCGAAGTTTGGAAAAATCGATCCATTCTTCGGTCACCGCACTGGCCATCGCCTCGATTTCGGGCAATGCAATCTCAGCAAAAGTTTCATCCTCCTGTGGCTCAAAGTTGGATTCCGCTTCGATTAAAAGCTGGGCCTTTTCATCCAAGGCTTCCGCCATTCCTTTGATCATACCATAGCGTATCTGGGCCTGTAGATTTCCATGGAGCATCAAATCGACCGCATCAAACTCCACGGCTTCATCTGCAACTTCAGGTTGCTCGTTTTTTTCTTCGGTTGCAGGTGCTTCTTCGCTGTTTTCCATAATGGTTTAAAAGTAAATCTACAACTTATCCTAATTCACGAGCCTCTTCCAGCCAATGTTCAAATGAATACATTTGAAGTATGCACGACTAAGGTAATTTTTTTCTGTTTTGACCATTTAAAACTATGGATAAATAGAAACATATAGACTATCTACCTAAGGTTTGTCGAAAACTCTCATAACATGTCGAAAATCGACAGACAAATTACGCTTTTTT
>OMJS01000088.1 GCA_900299365.1 Opitutales bacterium | reverse complement strand
CGTTGGCTTAATTTACAAAGTTCCCCCAATCCAATATTCAGCACCCTTACCATATTATTGATCAGTGGAGGCGCCTGTTTAACGGAAGTTCACTACAGAAATACCGAAAGTGGCTTGGCTACTTTACCAAGATTGCAAATTAATTTGGAAGACCCCACCATTTTAGCTTCCCAGCAGGATATTTCACGCCAGGTTGCAGCTCAGCTTCACTATGAAGAAGCTAGCTCAACCCAGTGGCAGGACCGCTTTCGCACTTTGCTCAACAATTTTGGACAACTTGTCATCAATCCTAATGCCGAATATTGGCAAGCTTTTGAGGCTCGTTGGGATTCTGGTGGTGCTTGCACTGCGGTGCTCTCGACCCACTCCCCAGAATCCTGCTTACCCTTAACTGGGCTTACTCAAATAAACCCTGGCCCCGGACAAGAGCCTATTCTTGTTCCAATTATAATCGAGGATAGGGAAGTCCTTTTTGAAGCCTATGAGTTCTCCAGAGATTTTCGTAAACTGTTTGTTTTTAGGTGCTTCTGGCCACACAAACTGGCCTCTGATCAACTCAACCTCTTTCCTAGGGAAGGTTACAGTTTTGATGGAAGGGTGAAATCGGCCCTTGAAGGCCGACGAAATGTCGGTGGGACCATGCTTGCTCTTGCCCTAGCCAATGTAGACTCATCACAGACTGCGATTGCTAAATTACAAGCTCTAGCAAACCGGCGTCTAAGTTTTCAAGATTCTGGCAATTAGCAAGGACTTAAAAACAATAAAGGAATCAGAAAAGTTTTACACAATTTGGGCAAAATCGGCCAAACCTGTTTTTAAAAACAAACGATTTTCCCTACTAGAAAAAGATGATTTTCATGTGGTCGAGTATCATAAAAAACAGGTCATTGTGCTTCCTATTCTTGAAGATCATTCCATCATTATGCCCAAGGTTAAAAGGCATATTTTGGGAGGGGCAACATGGGAACTTCCTGCGGGTGGAATCAAGGGTGGAGAATCTGAAGAGGAAGGTGCCCTTCGTGAGTTACGAGAAGAAACCGGGACTTCAATTTCTGATATTTCACGTTTAAAAGAGGAAACTACGCTGATCGTATCCCAAAATCGATTGCCTATGTTTCCTTCCATTTTTTCTATCGATGTTAGTTTAGATGAATTTGAGCAAAGGAATCAGCACGATCATGAAGTGGAATCTGTCAGTTCTTTCACTTTTGAGGAAATCAAAGAACTGATTACTACCGGGAAGATTTTTACATCCATCACCATTTCCATCTTGGCAAGATTTTTACTCTCCAGAGAAATTGCTTCCACTTGAGTGTTTTACTGGATTTTTTACGATTATTTGCGGCGATTGCAGTTTTTCTCGGACATACCAATTTTTATTGGTTTTTTTGCGGGCATGTCGCTGGATTTGGCCCCCAGAATGGACAGGATTATGTGGTTATTTTCTTCGTACTCTCGGGCTTTGTGATTACTTGGTCAGTCGACCGGAAAAAGGAATATCATTTTGGTCAATACTTGTTTGACCGATTGATTCGCCTCTGGAGTGTGGTGATTCCTGCTCTCGCTCTTGGACTTGTACTTGATTATTTCGGTAGATCGATTCATCCACAAACTTATGGAAGTATATTCTCGGCAGAGCATCTTGAACTTAAGGTTTTACTCTCCGGACTTTTCCTTCATGAAAGTTGGTTTTTGAGCATTCGGCCTGGAACCAATGGTCCTTTTTGGTCTCTATCCTACGAGTTCTTTTATTATATGATTTTCGGCACTATTGCTCTTCTTCCCACATTGAAAAGTAAAGTCCTGGCTGGATTGACCTTTTGTATCATTGCTGGCCCCAAGATTCTTATCCTTTTTCCATGCTGGCTGATGGGCTATCTTTCTTACTTGGGATGCAAAAAATTTAGGTTAAATGCCGTGGTTTCCTTGGTGCTTTTGCTCATATGTGGTTTCTCACTTTATTCTATTCTTGGCCCACGCTGGTCTTCTTGGTCACCCAATGATTTCCCTGGGCTAGGCATTGCGCCTCTATTTTACTCCGCAAAGTTTTTGGATGACTACTCTCTAGCTGTCTTAATTGGAGTGTTTCTCATTTCCGCATCCCGTTGGTTTACATTGGATGCAAAGCCATCGGGCTGGATTTTTTCTTTCATTCGTAACTGTTCCAAATGCTCCTTTTCTTTGTATGCCATCCACTTCCCTTTGATGGCCATAGGGGGTGCACTTTTAGCTTCAGGTCACCTTAAAGGCTTTAGCCACCTTCAGGGAACTTTACTCGTTTTCGGATGTTGTTGCCTTTTTGCTCTTCTCTTTGAGTTCCCCCTTAAGCAATACCGTAAACTTGTCCTCAAAGCACTTCCCTTCCTATCTGATAAATGTGGGATACGTTACTAATTTCTGCCGCTAAATATCCATTTTGGGCAGTACTTTCACCAATCGCTTGCTCCTCTTTAATCCGTCTTATTTGTGTTAATATAGTGGTGCGGAAGTTTTTCTATTTCTCTGGAATTATTTCAGCATTTATAGTTGCAACTTTCCTTCATCTCAGGTGGGACTCCTTCAGTATTCATCTCATTCCAAATAAAGGAGGAAGTTTGAAAGAAAGCAAATTGCTATTCCTTGGTGACTCCATCACATGCGAGGGTGCCAGACCCCGTGGGTTCATTACTAAACTTGAGTCGGTATTAGCTATCGATCCTCACATTGTCTGTCAAAAAGGGGCCACTTCAGAAGAAATCATCAAACTATTTAATTCGCAATCAATTGACCCAATTCCTGACACGGTTGTAGTGCAGGCAGGAATTAATGATTTAATGGGCGGCTCCACCGCTACTCAGACTGTAGAGGTTCAACAAAAGCTACTTTCTGCAATATCCAATAGGTTTCCTAATTCCAGAGTATTCTTTCTCCCTATTCATCCCATCCTGTACCAAGATAATGAGCTGGAAATACCCTTGGATATCAAATTGTTTTGGCCCCAAGAATTTAATTTTGCAGAAAAGTTTTTAACGGCTGATGGAATTCATCTTAATGCCAAAGGCCATACTCTGCTAGCCAAGGCTATCCTCAACCAAATAACTCCTGTTAATTCCTAATATTTTGAAGAATGAAGATCAATTTCATGGAATCAACCTAGGTTGTGGTGCCTGTGTACATCCTGAATGGAGGAATCTAGACATCAACCCCTATGTGGAAGGTGTAGAACCTTGGGATGCCAACCTCGGCATTCCTGCCTCATCTAATTCAGTCGACTATGTTTATCATTCCCATCTTCTCGAGCACTTAAATGAGGAACAGGGAGAATTACTTACAAAAGAATGCCTACGCATATTAAAACCTGGAGGTATTGTAAGAATTGCCCTGCCTGACTTGGAAAGAATTTGCCGGGACTACCTGCATGCACTTGAAGATGTCGATCAAAACAGAGAATTTTCTAAATTGAATGCTCATTGGATGAGGCTGGAATTGTTTGATCAAATGACCAGACAAACCTCAGGAGGATTAATGATAAAGTTTCTTAAATCTAGTCCTGAAAACAAAGAATTTTTAGTGAAAAGATGTGGCAAAGGTATCATCTCTAATTTTGAAACAAATCATGCTAGTCAGGATTCTGCTTTAAATTATAAACCATTACCTTGGCACTTAAGCCTGAAACAAAAGATAAGAAATTGGACTGACCCTCTTTTTTTAAAGGAAAAACTTATAAAAATTATCCTAAGCGACAACGATTATGATGCTCTTTGTTCAGGTCGGTTTCAAAATTGCGGCGAATTGCACAAGCATATGTATGATCGGATTTCATTGAGCGAACTTTTGAAAAAAGTTGGCTTCTTTAAGTGTACTTTACAATCGCATGTTTCCAGCTTGATACCCAAGTGGGAGGAATTTCAATTGGATACTACGAATACCGGAGATGCAAGAAAGCCAGACTCTCTTTTTCTCGAAGCGATTAAACCGAAATGATCTTTAATAATTATGAATTGGAATAACAAAAAAGTCCTAGTTACTGGTGGAGCTTCCTTCATTGGTTCTCACCTTACTGAAAAATTAATTGGAAATGGAGCGATCGTTCGGGTTGCGGAAAATTTCTCAAGTGGCGAGAGAAAGCATCTTGAAAACATCAACTGCGAACTAGTCGAAGGCAACCTGCTCGATTCTGAATTTTGCGATCAGGCGACTACAGGCATGGAGGTTGTGTTCCATTTAGCGGCCGATCACGGTGGTCGTGGCTATATCGATTCTCATCAGGTAGAGTGCTCCACCAACATGATTCTCGACGGTCAGGTTTTTAGGCATGCCCATCAAAATGGTGCTGAAAAAATAGTTTTTGCATCATCCGGATGCGTCTATCCAACCTCTGCCCAGATGGATGTAACAAAAGAAGTGTTTCTTTACGAAGACATGGTAACTCCACCCTATGAAGCCGATGATTTGTATGGTTGGGCTAAACTGATGGCAGAATTGACTCTCAAGGCATACCACCAACAACATGGCCTGCAAACCGCATCCTGTCGGTACTTCACAGTCTATGGTCCAAGATGCACCGAAAACCATGCGGTCATGGCCATGATTGCAAGAGGATACCTAAAACTTGACCCATTTGAGGTATGGGGCGATGGCGAACAAATTCGAAACTGGACTTATGTCGATGATATTGTGTCTGGGACCATTGCCGCAGCTGAAAAGATTCATGATGGGACATCAATCAATCTTGGAACAATGGAACGAATCAAAGTAAAGGACTGTGCCCAACAGGTCATTGATACTTTAAATCCTGGTGCAACCATCAAACTTCTTACCGACAAACCAACTGGACCCTTAAATCGTGTCGCCAGCAATGCATTGGCTCAGGAACTATTAGATTGGTCTCCACAGACCAAATTTTCAGATGGTTTACAAAAAACAATCGATTGGTATGTCAGCACCAAAAGTACCGAGCAAGCGAGTTCGGACTTAAGCCGAAAACTGGTTGGCAGATAAAAATTAGCTCGGGTCAAAAGATAACCATTCTCAAACCCTCCGCAGGGTGGACAGGATTTGATTTTTCCGGTATCTGGCAATACCGAGACCTACTTTACTTATTGGTTCGAAGGGACTTCCTCGCCCAGTATAAACAAACAATACTTGGCCCTGCTTGGTTTGTGCTGCAACCTTTGTTCCTTACTGTTGTTTTTACTCTAATTTTTGGAAAATTTGCCCAGATTCCAACGGAAGGTCTCCCGCCCCTACTCTTTTATAATTCCGGGCTTATCATCTGGAGTTATTTTTCCTCATGCTTCACTGGCAATGCCTCCACTTTCACTGCCAATGCAGGGGTTTATCAAAAGGTCTATTACCCACGGTTGATTAATCCTTTATCAAATTGTATCTCCTCTCTTTTTGGCTTTTTTATACAAGCAATTTTCTTTCTTGGATATTTTTGCCTCTACAAATTCTTAATTCCTACAGCTTCTTCCTTTGAGATGACATGGGCAATGTTGTTTCTTCCCTTGCTCATTCCTTTAGTCGCCTCCCTAGGCCTCGGCATGGGCTTATGGATGTCCGTTCTTACTGCCAAATACCGGGACTTCAATCAAATTACTGGATTCCTTGCCCAGGCACTAATGTATGCAACACCCATCATCTATCCATTGTCGGAAGTGCCCGAGCAATATCGATTTTGGGCATCTCTCAACCCCATGGCTTCCGTTGTAGAGACCTTCCGCTTTGCACTTTTAGGTAAAGGTTCCTTTTCTTTTCATCTCTTGTGTTACTCAGCAATCATTGCTGTGATGCTTCTTCTTTCGGGAATGTACTTTTTCAAAAGAACTGAGAGAAGAGTGGTGGATTACTTGTAAATAATGGACGAATCTCTTTCCATCCAAGCAAGCAACCTATCCAAAAAATATCGTTTGGGCACTATTGGCATGACCACTCTGCGAGAAGACATCAGCCGTTGGTGGAATCGTGGTAAAAATGAGATTCCGAATGGTGGATCCGATCAAGCAGGTATTGAACACTCCCGAATGATCAACGATCATGAATTCTGGGCCTTGCATGATCTAAATTTCGAGATTCCCCAAGGAGAGGTAGTCGGCTTGATCGGTGCAAATGGTTCAGGCAAATCAACACTTTTGAAAATTTTATCCAAAATTACGGAACCTTCTGAAGGTTCGGTTAGGGTCAGAGGCAAAGTGGCTTCATTGCTCGAAGTCGGAACTGGCTTTCACCCTGAGCTTACCGGGCGAGAGAATGTTTATGTCAATGGAGCAATCCTGGGCATGACCCGACGGGAAGTTGACAAAAAGTTTGATGAAATTGTGAATTTCGCCGGAGTTGCTGATTTCGTTGATACTCCTATCAAGAGATATTCTTCAGGCATGACCGTACGATTGGGTTTTGCGGTAGCAGCCCACCTAGATCCAGATATTTTGATTGTGGATGAGGTGCTCGCAGTGGGAGATCTCAGATTCCAAAATCGTTGCATCAATCAGATGAAAAAAATAGCTCAATCGGGAAAAACTGTTCTTTTTGTAAGTCACCAAATGGCTACAGTCGAAAATTTATGTAAATCGGCCTTCCTTCTGAACAAAGGTGAAATTATATACTCTGGGAAAACCTCAGATGTTATAAACAAGTATCGCGAAGAGATGGAAGAAAATACCAACCTTTCTCTTTCGAAAAGAATTAATCGGGAAGGAAATGGAAAATGCAAATTAGCTGGAATTGAGTTTCGAAACGAAGAAAATAATATTGTCGATTTTCTAGTTTGCGGAAAAGCAGCTTCCATAAAACTTTCTTTTGAAGTATGCGAAGAGTTTACGAGCCCCATAAGTCTGAGCCTTGGCATATCGTCTTCCGCCCACATTAGGATTGCACATTTATGCATGAAAACCTTTGGGGAATGGATTTTACCTACATCGAAAGACTCATTCGAAGTCTCCTTACACTTTCCAAAACTTGAGCTCAATCAAGGTAAATATTATGTTACTTCTTTTTTGGATGATGAAAGTGGTCAAATACTTGACTGGGTCACTGATGCCTTTGTGATCAACGTATTGCAGGCTGATTTCTACGGAACTGGAATGGTTCCCTCTTCCAGTCAAAGTATGTTTTTAATGGAACATTCGTTTTCTTTTTGAAAAAAATAATTTCCGTTCTTAAAAAGTTCAAACACGACTTAGATTTTGTTCGGAGAAAATCTCCAGTGTTTTCATTACCTCTCCATATCGAATTGTGGATCAAGGATTTTCTTTTAAAAAAAAGCCCACTTGATGCGGGTTTTCCTTGGATCAACTATTCAGTTATTCAGTTCTTGCATGACTCCATCAATCCAAACATGCAGGTATTGGAATTCGGTGCCGGAGGATCCAGCATTTTTTTCCTCAATCGAAGCGTCAATTTATTTTCAATTGAGCATGAAAGGGCATGGATTCATGAAGTTAAAAAAAGAGTTTCTTCAAGCCATTCTGCCAAATGGTCGCCCTGCTTAGTTTTATCAAAAGACAAAGATAAATCTGTTCCTAATGTCGATGATTATCTTGCTCCTCTGCAGAAAATTTCAAATGCGTCTCTGGACTTAGTCTTTGTCGATGGCAGGCACCGAGTCGAATCAATTAAGCGATCGATGAATTTACTAAAGGATGGCGGAGTTATGATCTTGGACAACTCTGACAGACCTCATTATAGAGATGCTTATAAATTTTTAGAAAATTGGTCTTTACTAAAAACCTCATGCATAACGAATGCTTCTGATTTTGTCACTCCTGCAGCTATTTGGAAAAAACCTATTTCTTGAAGAAGAAATTAATTATAAATCATGAATACGGGCAACTTGGAAACATACTTTTTCGATTATCAAATACATTGGCTTATGTACTTGAGCACGGGTATCAAGTAGAGGATTACACTCTAGCGTTTTGCAATTATCATGACGGCAGTTCAAACATCCGATTTTTTGAAAATTACTTTCAATTCCATTTTTTTGAGTATCCCCGCCCAAAATCGCTCTTGATCAATCGAATAAAATGGAAGCTTCGAGATAAGAATTATCGTAAAATTAAAGTGATCGAAAATTTCGATCCTTCCTATGATCTTTCAATTTTAAATCCTGCATCATCGTACCAGCTTAAAGGTTTTCACTTCACAGCGGGGGAATTGATTGTCAAACACCGCAGACAAATTTGCCAGATTCTCGATTTTAGAAGTTCACTTAAAAGTCCGATCGATTCCTTAGTTAAAAAAGCCAAAATAAAATATGAAGTTCTTTTAGGAGTTCATATCCGAGAAAACGACTTCAGGGATTTTTACGAGGGAAGATATTTTGTGCCTGTTAATTGTTTCTTAAATTTAATCGATAAATTTCAAAAGTTGAATAAAGGTAAATCTACAGGCGTTATTGTATGTTCCGACAGCCCGAAAATCTTGCAAGAAATTAAAGGACGCCTTCCTTCAATCATTATCCCTCAAGGATCAGTTGCCCAAGACATATATGCTCTTTCTCAATGTGATTATTTGATCGGTCCTCAAGCCACTACTTTCAGCTCTTGGTCAGCCTACTTTGGGAATACCCCCCTTTATCAAGTCACCAAAGATTCAAGGCTTAAATCCCTTAATATTTTTAAGACGGTTTCACGATTAGAACCGTTTAGCCCCTTCTCTACATAAATTGTTTAAATACTCCCCAAGCACCCTTAAAAAAATTTCAGTTTTACTAAGTTCCTTCATTCTTTCTTTGAGTATTGCTGAAGTTTGCATGAGGGTCTTCTACGACGCCCACTTTGTTGTCTCAGGTTGGAACGGACAATATCTCGGGGCAGATGAAATCAATCTTCATGGTTCCAGAGGAAGAAAAATATCTTTTAAAAAAACTAAAATGCCAAGGGTTTTGCTACTAGGAGACTCACAAGTTGTTGCAAGTGCTTCAAAATTGGAGGAGATGCCAGAGTCTCAGCTGGAAGGAGTCCTTGGAAACAAAATTGTATGCACTTCCCTTGCGGCTGGAGGTTGGGGCCAAGATCAGCAACTTCTTAACTTAAAACGTTTCTTTCGGACTCAAAAAGCCGAACTGGTCGCCCTTTGGTTCACTCCCATGAATGATGTGGCAAATAATTTATTCCCCACACATTTCCCGGAAAACGGTTGGGCGAAGCCCACTTTTTGGCTTGAAAATGATAGCCTAGTCGGTCCCAACGAGAGACAAAACTCCCTCATATATGCCACGCCACGAATACGGATACTTGAACCGTTAAAACTTTTGTACCAGCAGCCCTTTATTTTTAAACGCGACCAAAAGTGGGAAAGAAAAAGACTTCCAGAAAACGATCAATCGATTTCGAATGTAACAACTGCAATAGAGATCAATTCCTTCGTCGATCGCTTGGATATCAGTTGCTCTGATCATTGGTTTTATAAATATGAAAACTTTGAAAATGGTAAAAACAGTTTTTCTCTGTGGATAGACAAGGTTAGCCCAAGA
The DNA here is from genome assembly GCA_900299365.1 of Opitutales bacterium. GTDB lineage: Bacteria > Verrucomicrobiota > Verrucomicrobiia > Opitutales > Seribacteraceae > Chordibacter. The sequence goes on along the minus strand of OMJS01000088.1, from coordinate 6,526 downwards.
ATGGAATATGGATTGAAACTCACCAATAAGCTTCTCCAAGAAATCAATGAAGTATGCACTGCTAACAATTCTAAATTATTGATTTTTTGGACCGAATTTCAGCCCGGATTTAATGATTTCCCCAGTAGAAAGTTTAAGCAACCCTTTGAATACTTTAAAATAAAAGAAAAAATCTACCGCTTTTCCCACGAAGCCTACAGTAAGAATATGAAAAAAATCATGGAAGGACTTCCAAGTCTTGCCATTTCCCTAAAAGCACAAAAATGGTGGCGAAGCTCCGAAGACTCTCACTTAAATACATCTGCAAATGCTCAGGTCATGTCAGATTTAGCCACTCATATCAGGTCTTTGATTTTGTAAATTGAAAATTGCTTTCTTAACTTCTATCTACCCAGCACACGCCGAAAAAATTTACAAAGAAAACCCGAGTCTAAAGAATAAATCCTCCGATGAACAAATGGAGTTCATACGTTGGCATGCACTTTCTTCATATGTGAGATGGTTTGAACTGCTAGAACAGAGAGGATATAAAATATGTATATTTAATTGCTGCCTCCCAAAAGTGGAATTTGCTTGGGCTAAAGAAAACAAGTTTATAACGAAATCGAAAAATCCGGTTATGGAAATAGGTAAAGAAAAAATTAAATGTTTCAAACCGGACATTATCTACTGTTTTGCACCTACTTTGTACATCTCTAATGGATATCTAGATGAATTGTTGGGCGAATTTACTTTAAAACCGAAAACTATTGCATGGTATGGAGCAAATGTTGGGGACGAAAATATCTTTAATTGTGTTGATTTTACACTTTCGAACTCAAAACACCTAGTGAAAAAACTCTGTGCTAAAGGAAACAAGGCTTATTTTTTACAGCATTCCTTTGACCCAATTATTTTGGAACACATTAAAGTACCTGATTTCAGAAAAAAAAGAATGGGATTTTTCGGGAATATTGATGTTTCAACAATAGACTTCGAGATTCGAACGAAAACATTGGAAAGATTAGCTGCAAATAGTGAAATTTTTGACCTATTCGGACAGATCGAAACTCCGACAATTAAAGAAACAATAAAATTTAATCTTCTAAAATACCGACAGATTACGGCACATATGATGGAGAATATTTGCGAAAATAATAAGATCAAAAAATGGGCACAAGAGAAAAACATGCCACCAAGCCCCTGGAAATATTCAAGAAAATTCGTTCATAAAATAAAAAAGCCGAAATTCGGTAAGGAAATGTTTCAAGAACTAGTTCATTATTTAATCGCTTTCAATTTCCACAATCAACACACCGGAAATTATGCTTGTAATATGAGACTTTTTGAAGCAACTGGATTAGGTTGTGCTTTACTTACTGATAATAAAAGTGACATTGGTCAATACTTTGAAAACGGTAAAGAGATACTCACATATAATTGTGTAGATGATGCGATCGAAAAAATGGAGTTTCTTTTAAACAATCAAAGTTTTGCTCATGAAATGGGTAAATTGGGTCAAAATAAATGCATTGAATCTCATAATACACCGAATATTATAAACATTCTTTGCCAATACTTTCAAAAGATAGTTTTGATATGATAAAACCACTAGAATTCAACAAAATTTCAAAAATAAGATTATTTATTCTTCTCAAGTTTTATAATCTTTCTTTAAAATATTCTCATAAAAACTATTTTTATACTACTATAATTTTATTCCGTATTTGCTTCATGATATCACCTTATTGGGATGACTTATGGCTACAATATCTACAATTCTTATACCGAAATAAAAAATACAGAAAAGCCGCATTATTGTACAAAGAATCAATCTATTTAAGTCCAAACTATTCTACTATACACAAACTTGGTGAGTTTATTTCAAAAAAAGGTACGATTAATGATAGTTTTCACAAGGAATTTATAAGTCTAATTTCTGATGCTGAATTAAGGTCGATGTTAATTAGTTTAAGGAACTCAAATACTATTTATCATCCATCTAAATTTTGGTTATATCATCTTGTGTTCAATATTATCCAAATTGAACACAACGGTATTGAGAATTTTAAAAGATCAGTTAACAAAAATTATTTTGGTTGGTCACATCATACCGACATCAAGTCACAAATTGAGACCATCAACAAAAATTTTACATGTGACACAATATTTTTCCTCAAGAAAATAAATAAGGATATCCTTGAATTAAATCAGATGAAAGAAGATCTAACCATAGAAGGTTGGATGGACTACATTAGATTGTTAATACTTTTATATAGTTTTGCAAAGTCGCAAGACACAGAAACTCTTTTTAAAAATGTTGAAGAATCTCCTCTTGGAAACCCCATATGGATACCAATTGAAGGTATAAATGTAAGTCAAGATTTACCTAATACGATTTTCGAAATCAATACATTTGCAAAACACCTAACTTTTACAGAAAAAGAGAATTTGAATGTCATAGAACTTGGTGCAGGACATGGACGAGTTGGTCAATTGATGTTACAAAAGTACAATAATATGAAATATACAATCGTAGATATTCCCCCTGCGCTCTTTATCTCACAATGGTATTTGACCAACTCATTGAAAGGAAAAAATGTTTTTAAATTTAGAGAATTTCATTCATGGGATAGTATAAAAGATGAGTTTGAATCTGCAGATATAAGGTTTTTACTTCCACATCAAATAGAAATGATGCCTGATAAATATTTCAATTTATTTATTAATATCAGTTCAATGGGCGAGATGACTGAAGAACAAATCATGAACTGGTTTCATCATATTAATAGATGCACTCGAGGAATCTTTTTTCTTAAACAATATACGAATCTAAATAACTCATTCGATTCAACAATTATATCGAAAGAGGATTATCCATCTTCTAGTAACTGGAAGGTGTTACTTGACCGAACAAATCCATTATTCTCATCATTTTTCGAGACAATATATAGAATTGAATAAAATAAAAAGAATAGCAATTCTCTTCGAGGAAGAGTTTCTAGGCGTATATCCAAGCCTTATCAACACTATTAAAATTTTATCTGAAAACAAATATTATATAGATATAATTACTGTCTCAAGAAATAGCGGGTTTCCACAACCACCTCAGTTTGGTAAAAATGTAAGATATTTTTCAATCAAACAGTATTCAGAATACGATAGAAATTACTTCTCATCTGACACTATTATCAATAGTAATTTTGAGAGTAAAAGCTCTCATTGGTTAAAATCTATAATTCCTGAATTCATTAAAGTCAAATATAGGTTTATTAAATATTTGATAAGTATAAACATAGATTCATTCGGAACTCAATTATTATGGTTATTTGATAAGATAAAGTATGTATCAGCATGTTTCATAAATCATTTAATTTATAAATATAAAATTTTGATTGCCATTGATAATACTGGCCTTATTGCATCGGCCTTCATTGGTCCTTTTAATAGACCAATAGTTTATAATTGGTCATTAGAAATTGACACAAATAAAACCGACTTACTTTTCTACAGAATTTTCGACACTTTATACACTTTTTTAATTAGACGAAATAAGAATCTCATTATACAAGATAGTTCTCGTTTAAATGTTTTGTCCAAGCATTATTCCCTTAATGCGGAAAATAAGTGTGTCTTTTGGATACCACATAGTCCTATTGGGTCTGACAGAATTATTGAAAGTAATTATTTCCAAAAAAAATTTAATTTTTCTACCACTGATAAAATAATTTTACATGCAGGTTGGATTCATGATGCCATGTGTGTTGATAAAATTGCCATTGCTTCGAAATACTGGAAGTCAAATTATAAATTAGTCTTACACGAAAGGGAAAAAAGATCCCCTAAGGATCCTTTTATTCAACATGTCAATACTTTGAGTGGAAATCGTACATATCTCTCTTTAAATCCAGTTAATTTTGATTTAATTGATCAAGTTTTTTCATCTGCTCACATCGGCATCATTGCTTACGACAAAAATTATGGTGGTGGAAGAGAGAATGTGTTCAAAGCTTCTGGAAAACTTGGTCAATACCTTAAGTGTGGAGTACCCGTTATTGCTCTCAACCTACCTGGCTACAATGAACTTTTTTCAAAATATAAATGCGGACTTGTCTTTAACCATTTCGAAGAGATTGAGAATTGTATTGATCAAGTTTTGTTAAATTACAGTTCTTTTAGGGAAGAGTGTTTTAAATGTTTTAATGAAGAATTTGATTTCAGAAAATTCTTCAAACCTCTTCTATCATCTATAAATTCCAATACTTTTTATTTAAGATCTTAGTAAAATATATAATATTCAATAATCACCAATATTTAATTTCTCTCTTTAGATGAAAAGTCCTCTTTTAACTCTAATCCTTTGCTCTCGTAACGACTCCTACATGGGTAATTCTAGATGGCGATTAGAATCATCCATCAACCTAGCACTACTAAATGCCGAAAGGGCAAATTTTCTCGATCAATTAGAAATTATTGTCTCAGACTGGGGAAGCGAAATTCCATTACGAGAGGTTCTTCAACTTGTACCGGAAGCTGAAAGTAGGGTTAAATTCGTTCACACCTCCAAAGACATTTCAATTATTGAGCAAAAGGACAGTAAATTTCCCGAAGTGATTGCTCTAAATGCAGCTGCTAGGCGTGCATCTGGTGAATATATTGGCAGAATCGATAACGATACCGTTGTGGGTGAAGAGTTCTTCAAAAAGTTTGCCCAACTTAACCAAAATAATCCAATTGATGAACTCGATTTAAAGGATTCTTTTCTCTTTGTTGAACGAAGGAGTGTGCCCTTTAGGATCAGCAGGCTTTCATTAAATCTGAATCAAATAGACTCGTTTATTACTTTTTTCAAAAATCATTTCCGAATCGAGTCAGCCACAGATTGGGGGAAGGAGTTTTGGTGGAGTCCAGTAGGAATAATGATTTTTCACCGTAATATTTGGCAGGCTTGCAGAGGTTACGATGAAAGGCTTATTTATTGGGGATGGATGGAAGGTGATTTAGCTCTAAGACTTGGCCAGAAGCATGCAGTCGTTGAATTCAGCAAATTTGTTGGTAATGATTTCTACCACCTAGAGCACTACCCTAGCCTTACTGCATATAAGGATAGAAACGGTCCTGCCACTCCGAGGCAAAAAAATGATCCTGTATTTGAAGGTTTGTCCTACACAGTCAATAAAGATGACTGGGGACTATGGCAAAAGGAGGGGATAACATTCTTAGACTACAAACTCGTTGAAAGCCAAAAATGGTTAGCAATTTTACTTAACCAATTATTTTTTGCTCCAAGAATTTTGATTGGATTATTGCTAAGAAAGATTGATCAGATCAGAATGCATGGCTCGGATTTCTTCTCTGAAAAAGTATCTTCATTAAGAATTTCACTTGGGAAGATAAAATCAAAGGTCTTTAAATTAATAGTAAGTTAACCATGAAATCATTCGATTTAGATAACCTTAATCAAATACTTGAAACAGATGGCTTTGTAGATTTAACGGGCTTGATTGATAATCAACAGATAGAAGCAATTAATAACAGTATCGAGTTAGCCATGAATCAACCTCATGCGAATGGGCAAAGAGGTTATGTAAAACAAGGATGTCAAAGATATCTGGCTGACACTCTTTCATACGGAAAGGAAATCATAGATGTGTATACAAACAATACACTCATCGACTTAGCTGAAAAATATTCCAATGATAAAGTGCATTTATCAAATTACAGGATCTATAGCACTTACCCGTCAGACGATTTTAAGATGTGGTGGCACTTAGATAACAAAATTGACACATATGATTTCGATAACAAGTGCTTCATTCAAAAGGTTGTTCCAGAGGACAAAGGCCTAATTTTCCTAATGTATCTCTCAGATGTTGAAGATGGTGGAGTACAACTTGTAAAAGGAAGTCATAAGTGGTCCAGAGATTACGACTGTGAAGGTTTTGATCATATGGAAGAAGATTTTAAAAATGAAATAGTGACTTTCAATGACCGCCCAAAAGGCACTTTTGTTGCCTATGATTATGCTACTATACACCGTGCTAAACCATATAATGGAGGGCAGGTGCGCACTTCTATGTTTGGTCAATTATCTCCTTCAAGAATGCCTGCAGGAGAGCCTATCCTACTAAATGTTAGAGATTTGAATCATTTAACAAAAAAACAAAAACAAGTCCTAAATTTTGGAAATGAACCCACAACCTTAAATTGGCCGATTGGTACTTTAGAGGAATTCTTACCACCAGTGAAAGAAGAGGTTAGTTTTATTAAAAAACTTAGAAGATTATTCCAATAAAAGTTAACCACATATTTCCTAGATTGTTTCAAAGTCGTAATGATAACGAAGTAGTCAGTTACAGTGGCAATTACACAACATGGGGAGAAGCAGAATCAGAATCTAAAGGGTACGATCAAAAAAATATATTTGAGAAGAATCTGTTTGCACTAGAACAAATTCTAGCAGGTAACAAAAAATGTGAAAAAGACACTATACTCTTTGATGATTATCAGTATTCATTTCCAACAATCTTAGGTATTAATTTTGCAT